>NZ_FNLM01000017.1 GCF_900105725.1 Gordonia westfalica | reverse complement strand
ACCCCCGGCTTCGTGCGTTCCACCCGGAGGCCGCGGCCTACGTGTCGCAGCTCGATAAGGTGGAGGCCCTGCGCGCCGACAACAGCTTCGCCGACCGGCTGCGCGGCCTGCACGTGTACGGCGGCAAGGTTGTCCGTCCGGACGGCGTCGTCAAGTTCGGAATGACTTCGGGTAGCTGATCCAGGTGTCTCTTCCTCCCCTTGCTGTTCGTGACGACGTGATCGCCGTGGCGCAAAGGGACCTGACGAACCTGAGCACGCGTCGGTGTATCAACTGTTGGATGCGGCATCGGACCAGTTCCGTGCCGCATCCCAACAGCAGTTCACCCCGGCGAGTCGACGGTGCGGTTGAAGGTGAGCAGTTCACCCCGGCGAGTCGACGGTGCGGTTGAAGGTGAATGGTGGGCGGTCCGTCTGGACCAGTTGCCAGTCACAGGGGTGACGTCTGTGACCGATGACGCGGGAAACTCTGTGGACTACACCCGAAATGGGATGTGGTTGACCGTCGGATGTGATTCTTCACGTTCCTCACTGTCACATACTCGCATGGCGGAGAAGTGCCGCCGCGTGTGAAGAATGCGGTCGCCGAAATGTGATCCGCGCTCTTGTGACGCCGGAGGAAGTGATGGCCGGAGCCCGGTCGCTGACCGACTCCGCAGGTCCGATCTCGCAGACCACTGCATGGTCGTCCGAGCGCCGAACTCGGGTTGCAGATGTCCGAGTCGGACCTGAAGTTGGCGGCATCGTTTCGCTGGCAGGAGGCAAGTCATTGTCCAGGCACCGTAGGGAATACCCGCCGTCTTCGACGTAGAACACCTGCCGTCAACGGAACCGGCGCCGACGACTACGGCAACGATGTCGAGTCCTGGGCGAACCGGACCCGCGGAAGTTCGTGACGTTCATCGACCCACAAAGCGATGAACTAGATTCCCGGGCACATCCGGGACTCCGTTGACGTGGGAATCATCGTCCTCCCGATTTCGGTCCGGTGTCACCACGTGACAGGGAAGTCATCGACGGAACTGTCTATGACGTTGTCGGCCAACCCAAGGACTACACCAGGATTCCGTCTCTCACGGGCGGCGGTTGCTACGTCGTAACTCTGAAGGTGGTGAAGTCGTCGTGAGAATCGAGTGGAATCAGAAGGCGTTCAAGGACGTCCGATACGGTCGGACGTCCGACATCATCAGCGAGCTCGAGGGTCATGCTGAGCGCATTGCTGACGATGCGAGCGCTATGGGCGAGGCAGTACGCGGTGGGTTCACGGGCAGGCATGGCACGTCCCAGGGCCGTTGGCGTGCCTCTGTCGTCACCGCCGACTACAAGGCGCAACGCGACAATGCCCGCAACAACACGATCCTCAGGGCTCTCGATAACTGATGTCGACACCCACGCTGGCGGCGCTCTCCATCTGCCGAGCGGCGCTGCTGGAGTGAAGTTCTCCACGACCGTCTCAGAAGACCTGCCCGATTCGGGAGGTTTCTCGTATCGGCGGCCCACGGGATCGCTCACTGGATCGCGCTCGCATCCTTGTCGAACTGTACGGCTCAACCCAAGGCAGCCGGACACGGCGTGGACTGAGCAATCGATCGGAACCATCGCGGACGGATTCCAGGCTGCATCCTCGGGCGGCCCATGGGCAGGCCTGTGGGTAACCGACTGGGTCATGAACAGCCTGGCCGACTATCCAACCCGGACTATGAAAAGCATTCCGGTTCCAGTTCACGGACACTCTTCGTGCTCCGAACCTAAAGTCTCCTAACTGAATAACCTTTCGCGGCTCCTGGTCACCTCGCCTGAAAGGGCAAAACAATGGCAGTCGAACACTCTTACGTGGCGCAGTCGCTCGACGGCGGCGTCTACTGGCGGCACCTCTGGTACCACGCTTCCACCGCTCCGGTCGAGTCGCCGGAAGACCTGAACGCCGCGTTCGAGGACCACGGAACCGCGGCGGTCGACGGCCTGTCGGTCGGCATCACCCGCACCTCGAACACCGTCAAGGACTTCGACGGTGGCGACTACGTCGATGTGCAGACCGAGTACGGCACCAGCTTCAAGATCAAGCTGCTCGACGTCGACCTGCCGTCGGTGAAGCGGACCGTCGCAGGTGACGACAACGTCACCCTCATCCCGCTGCCGGCGGCAAGGGGCAGCGCTACCACGTCCGCCACAACTCGTCGCAGCTTCCGCTGTCGCCCACGTGTTCGCCACGAAGTGCGGCAAGAAGTTCAAGACGTACGTCGTGGAGAAGGGCCGCGTCTCGGAGATCGCGGAGTGGAAGGACGAGTCGCAGGACGCGTCGGCGTGGAGTTGACGATCCGAGCGTTCCGCAACTCCAACGGCGACTACGTCGACGAGTTCGGCGACGTGGACGGCATCGCCGCCACTTCGGTAGCTGACCCGTCTTGCCGGGGAGGTATCTAGCTCCCGGGCACACAATCTCGGCCTGGCGAAGGGTGTCATGTTGTCCTGACCAGGAGCCGCGTCCTTTGCCAGGCCGGGCTGCTCCTGGTTGAAGTTCTATCCCAATGTTGAAAGGTTCCTGGTCAAACCATGTCTGTTCCCGAAGGCTACGCAGTAGCCCCTCGTCCGACGATCACCTGTTGAAGTTCGCCGTCCCATCCCCGGCGCGATCCGGTACTGGTGTCGATGCCGCCGCGCAAGTGGATGGACCCCGCCGAGATCAAGAAGTACCAGGACTGGATCACCCCGTTCGGGAAGCGGATGTGAAGATCGCCGAATGGCGAACAGCCTCAACAGCGCGGAGAAGACGCTGCCGCGCCGGTCGACGCAGAGGAAACCTGAAGGGTTTCGAGGAGAAGGAAGTCACCCTCCGGTGGCTCAAGCCGTACGTGTCGGCTGCGAGTACAAGCTCCTGATGACGAAGATCCTGAGGGCACCATCCAGTGGATCAAGAAGCAGCTCGAAGATCCTGACATCACAGTGGGGAATCTTCGGCCTCCGCCGACTCCTAGACGAGCACGGGGAGGCCATCGAGTACGACCTGATTTCCCGCGGCCTCAGGTTGCGGGATCTCGGGAAGCCCTGGTTTTCATGGACTGACCTGCGGGCTATTGTCCGCAGGGCTCGCACAGACCACGCAATGGAGCTGTTCCGGGCATGGAATCCTGACACTTGCTGTGGTCTGATCCGTCTGTGATGCTCTTGTCGGAGGTGGCGACGATCGTTTCCGACCTCCGATACATGCAGGCGTTGACCACGTTTAACGAAGTGCCTGAGATCTACTTCCCGGCCCGGTATGGGCCGCCTCGGGATGACGCTGCCGAAGCTACGAGGGCGAAGGTCCCAGCGAGGCTGAGAAGGCTCGGGCGGTCGCGGCGTCGATGCGCTAGATATCACCGGACTTCACTAGTTCGCCGCCGAACTGTCCCGCAATCTGGCCTGCCATGACCGCGTTCTGGTCGAGGCTGATCAGCCAGGTTGGTCCCGTTACGTAGTAGTGGCGATCGCCAGTGATGTCTCCCGTGATGTCAGAGTGCTTTACCGATGCAGCGATTCCCTTCGAGGCGAGGTCTTCTGAGAACCACACACTCAGTCGAGCTTCGGCCGTTGGGGTTAGTGGGCACGATCCGTGCTCAGCCTTCGGCCCGAGGTTGCGTCAGTAACCAGGCATGGGAAGCCGGCTGAAGTTAGTCCGGCCGCGAGTTGACTCACTGACGTGTACGCACCTGCGACTGCAGGGGCAGGTGCGGAGGCCGACGATGTCGCAGGAGCCTTACCGGCCTCGGGCTTCGGTCGCTGCACCCAGAGGCGGCGAGGGCGAATGCGATTACTGGGATGGCAATGCATGCACGTTTCATCTCGACAGGATAAGCCGTCAGTGCGACGACCCGAGATAGAATGGAGCGACCCCGGAGGTGCTACCAACACCAGCCGGGCCTAACCCACTCGCTTGAAGCACCAAGGAGGGGCTGCCGTGAAGGCTACCCGAACCCGACGTCCATGTCCGACATGTGGATCACCATCGACCGAGGTCCCGGACAGCATGCGTACTGCTCCGACGAATGTCGCCCCATCTGCGAGCACCCCACATGCGACCGCCCTACGCGGGGCATGCAGACGGTGTGCGACTCGCACCGGGTTCAGCTTGATCGCCACGGCGAACTCCGGCCGGACACGTGGTCGAAGGAATGGGTGTGCGTCGTTTGCGGGGCAGGTGTCCCGAAGGGGTCGGGGCGCCGTAAGCACTGCTCGAGGGGCTGTCAGCAAACCGACTCTCGATACAACGGGCGTCGCCCAACGACGGCGAAATGTCGGCTATGCGGGCAGGACTTCTCCCTACAGCGGCGCACCGGGGCGAGGCTTCAGCGCACCGACACTCAGTGGTGCCGCACCTGCGGTAGAGAATCCCCGAAGCGCGCCGATATCTGAAGTACGGAATCACCCCGGAGGAGTACGCGGCCGCGATGAATCGGGGCTGCGACATCTGCGGCGAGCGCGTGGGGGCGCTACATATCGACCATGACCACAGCTGCTGCCCTCCACGGAGTAAGCAGTGGCGAACCTGCGGGCAGTGCGTCCGCGGATTCCTCTGCGGATCGTGCAACCGCGGATTGGGCCTACTGAAGGATGACCCGAACGTGCTGCGAAGCGCGATCGAGTACCTCGGTCGAAAGGCCTAGAAACAGCGCATACATACGGACTCAACGAACACCCCTAAGGCCATGAGCCTCTGGGGTGTTCGTCATTTCTGGCGGCAAGCAAAGGGGGTGGCAGCGTGGCCACGGAGCTAGGTGTTGCCTACATTTCCATCGTTCCAGAGACGAGCCGTATCGCTCCTGGCATCCGTAACGCGCTCAATGGTGCTGAACGCGGCGCTGGTGACACTGGGCGTCGCATGGGTCACACGATGTCCACCGCCCTCGGCACGGCGCTGGGGATTGGCGTGTCGAAGGCGGCGGGCGCAGCATCGAAGGTGCTGCAGGATGCCCTGTCGGCAGGCTACAACCGGATCACCACCCTGGAGAAGGCGGACATCCAGTTCCGCAATATGGGGCTGTCGGCCGGTGACACGAAGCGTCAGCTTGCCGATCTGAATGACATCGTCACCGGCACCTCGACTTCGCTGGCTGATGCAGCGGCGGCAGCAGCGATGCTGGGCGGTGCTGGCGTGGCGGCGGGCGACGACATGAACAACGCTGTGAAGGCGTTGGTGAACATCTCTGCGGCCTCTGGCGCCTCGGCGCAGGACATCGGCCTCGTGATGATGCAGATCAAGGCGTCGGGCAAGTTGATGGGCTCGGAGGCGTTGCAGCTGGCCCAGCGCGGCGTGCCGATCTATGACCTCATTGCGAAGTCGATCGGCAAGACGACTGCCGAGGTCCGCACCTCGGCGAAGAGGGCAAGATCTCGTTCGACCAGGTCGTCACGGCGATCAACCAGGGCACCGGCAACCTCGCGAAGGAGATGGGCGAGACCCTTCCCGCGAAGCTCGCCAACTTCCGGACCGCGATGGGCCGCCTGTCGGCTGCGGGCATGGAGCCGTTCCTTCTCCGCGCCAAGGGCGGCGTTGTCGGCCTGACCGAAGCAGTAAACGATCTCACCCGAAGATGAAGGATTTCGCGCTCGCCGCGGACGCCAAGATCTTCGACCAGTGGGTGCCGCAGCTCAAGGGTCTGTATGCAACCCTCGAGGGCTCGGGAGCTCTTGATCGAGCGGCCGAAACCTTTACGGCGCTGTGGGATTCACTGATGGAACTCGGTCCTGCAGCGCGTACGATTGGGGCGGCACTCGCGGAAGCGTCTGCGTCGCTCGGCGTCGGCGGCTGGCAGGTGTTCCTGGCGACGGTCCAGACGGCGTCGGGGATTCTGCAAGGACTCGCCCCGGTGCTTCAGACTGTCGGCGATCTCATGGAGGCGCATCCGGGTTACGTCACCGCAGCGCTCGCGGCGTGGTTGGCGTTCCGAACCGTGCCCGCAATCCTGGGGCGCGTCACGACGGCGCTCGGCCCGATGCATACGGGAATCAGTCGTGTCGGAACGGCGTTCGGCGGTGTGCGTCCGGCAATCGGCAACTTCACCGACGCCTATCGGACCTCGCTTGGCTACATCCGGCAGGCGAACCCGCAGCTCTCGACGGCCGGCGCCCATATCCGCGTCCTTGGTGCCAACGCGGGAATGGCCGCTTCCGGCGGACTCAGCGCACTACGTGGGGCGGCCGGTGGACTGTCTGCGGCATTGGGCGGCCCTTTGAATATCGCGCTCATGGCTGGTGCCGCATATCTGATGATGGGCGCGCAGGCTCACGCCGATGCGACGCAGAAGGCGAAGGCTCAGTCGCAGGCGGTGAAGGAGCTTGCGGAGTCCCAGAGGCTGATGGGTGCCGCTTTCCGTGAGTCCCGCGGTGCCATGAACGATGACACCTGGGCCAAGGCTGCGGAACAGGTTGGGGCGTACCAGAAGACGCTGAGCACTGCCGCCGATCAGCACAAGTCGACGTGGGAACAGCTCAAAGAGGTCGGCGGCCTCTTCAAGATGGCATCCGGCTCGAACGAAGTGCTGAATGAGAACGCCGAGCGAGCCATGGCGGCTGAAAAGGCGATCCGCGATCTCGGGATGTCCAACGAAGAAGTCGCCCGCTCTCTGTACGGCTCCGACGGACAGTGGAAGCTGCTTGGTGACCGACTTGCCGCCACTGGCGAGGGCGGCATCATGGCGGCGGGCCAGCTCTCGAAGATCCGTGATGAGTTCATGCGCCAGCGCGAGGCGGCTGGGCGCGTGGCGCCTGGCGTCTCCGAACTCGCGAGGCAATGCGCGTCCTGGGCGACAAGACGTCGACCGCGGCGGAGAAGACACGGGCGCTGAAGTCGGCGCTCGATGCGTTGAACCCCGCCCGCACTGAGGGTGAGGCGATTGCCCGTCACAACGACGTGATGCGTCAGGTTGCTGACTCGACCAAGGAGGCTATCAACCAGTCTGAGGGGTTCGGTGCGGCGCTCCTGAGTCAGAAGCTGGGCATCGACACGGCAACGAAGAATGGTGCTGCGCTCCGGCAATCGCTGGTGGACATTGTGGACGCCACAACTGATGCTGCCGCGTCGGGTGCTAGATTCAGTTGAGCGATCGCGACAATGTCCACAGCGATTGCGGAGCGCAGCACCATTCTTCGTTGCCGTGTCGATGCCCAGCTTCTGACTCAGGAGCGCCGCACCGAACCCTCAGACTGGTTGATAGCCTCCTTGGTCGAGTCAGCAACCTGACGCATCACGTCGTTGTGACGGGCAATCGCCTCACCCTCAGTGCGGGCGGGGTTCAACGCATCGAGCGCCGACTTCAGCGCCCGTGTCTTCTCCGCCGCGGTCGACGTCTTGTCGCCCAGGACGCGCATTGCCTCGCGAGTTCGGAGACGCCAGGCGCCACGCGCCCAGCCGCCTCGCGCTGGCGCATGAACTCATCACGGATCTTCGAGAGCTGGCCCGCCGCCATGATGCCGCCCTCGCCAGTGGCGGCAAGTCGGTCACCAAGCAGCTTCCACTGTCCGTCGGAGCCGTACAGAGAGCGGGCGACTTCTTCGTTGGACATCCCGAGATCGCGGATCGCCTTTTCAGCCGCCATGGCTCGCTCGGCGTTCTCATTCAGCACTTCGTTCGAGCCGGATGCCATCTTGAAGAGGCCGCCGACCTCTTTGAGCTGTTCCCACGTCGACTTGTGCTGATCGGCGGCAGTGCTCAGCGTCTTCTGGTACGCCCCAACCTGTTCCGCAGCCTTGGCCCAGGTGTCATCGTTCATGGCACCGCGGGACTCACGGAAAGCGGCACCATCAGCCTCTGGGACTCCGCAAGCTCCTTCACCGCCTGCGACTGAGCCTTCGCCTTCTGCGTCGCATCGGCGTGAGCCTGCGCGCCCATCATCAGATATGCGGCACCAGCCATGAGCGCGATATTCAAAGGGCCGCCCAATGCCGCAGACAGTCCACCGGCCGCCCCACGTAGTGCGCTGAGTCCGCCGGAAGCGGCCATTCCCGCGTTGGCACCAAGGACGCGGATATGGGCGCCGGCCGTCGAGAGCTGCGGGTTCGCCTGCCGGATGTAGCCAAGCGAGGTCCGATAGGCGTCGGTGAAGTTGCCGATTGCCGGACGCACACCGCCGAACGCCGTTCCGACACGACTGATTCCCGTATGCATCGGGCCGAGCGCCGTCGTGACGCGCCCCAGGATTGCGGGCACGGTTCGGAACGCCAACCACGCCGCGAGCGCTGCGGTGACGTAACCCGGATGCGCCTCCATGAGATCGCCGACAGTCTGAAGCACCGGGGCGAGTCCTTGCAGAATCCCCGACGCCGTCTGGACCGTCGCCAGGAACACCTGCCAGCCGCCGACGCCGAGCGACGCAGACGCTTCCGCGAGTGCCGCCCCAATCGTACGCGCTGCAGGACCGAGTTCCATCAGTGAATCCCACAGCGCCGTAAAGGTTTCGGCCGCTCGATCAAGAGCTCCCGAGCCCTCGAGGGTTGCATACAGACCCTTGAGCTGCGGCACCCACTGGTCGAAGATCTTGGCGTCCGCGGCGAGCGCGAAATCCTTCATCTTCGGGGTGAGATCGTTTACTGCTTCGGTCAGGCCGACAACGCCGCCCTTGGCGCGGAGAAGGAACGGCTCCATGCCCGCAGCCGACAGGCGGCCCATCGCGGTCCGGAAGTTGGCGAGCTTCGCGGGAAGGGTCTCGCCCATCTCCTTCGCGAGGTTGCCGGTGCCCTGGTTGATCGCCGTGACGACCTGGTCGAACGAGATCTTGCCCTCTTCGCCGAGGGTGCGGACCTCGGCAGTCGTCTTGCCGATCGACTTCGCAATGAGGTCATAGATCGGCACGCCGCGCTGGGCCAGCTGCAACGCCTCCGAGCCCATCAACTTGCCCGACGCCTTGATCTGCATCATCACGAGGCCGATGTCCTGCGCCGAGGCGCCAGAGGCCGCAGAGATGTTCACCAACGCCTTCACAGCGTTGTTCATGTCGTCGCCCGCCGCCACGCCAGCACCGCCCAGCATCGCTGCTGCCGCCGCTGCATCAGCCAGCGAAGTCGAGGTGCCGGTGACGATGTCATTCAGATCGGCAAGCTGACGCTTCGTGTCACCGGCCGACAGCCCCATATTGCGGAACTGGATGTCCGCCTTCTCCAGGGTGGTGATCCGGTTGTAGCCTGCCGACAGGGCATCCTGCAGCACCTTCGATGCTGCGCCCGCCGCCTTCGACACGCCAATCCCCAGCGCCGTGCCGAGGGCGGTGGACATCGTGTGACCCATGCGACGCCCAGTGTCACCAGCGCCGCGTTCAGCACCATTGAGCGCGTTACGGATGCCAGGAGCGATACGGCTCGTCTCTGGAACGATGGAAATGTAGGCAACACCTAGCTCCGTGGCCACGCTGCCACCCCCTTTGCTTGCCGCCAGAAATGACGAACACCCCAGAGGCTCATGGCCTTAGGGGTGTTCGTTGAGTCCGTATGTATGCGCTGTTTCTAGGCCTTTCGACCGAGGTACTCGATCGCGCTTCGCAGCACGTTCGGGTCATCCTTCAGTAGGCCCAATCCGCGGTTGCACGATCCGCAGAGGAATCCGCGGACGCACTGCCCGCAGGTTCGCCACTGCTTACTCCGTGGAGGGCAGCAGCTGTGGTCATGGTCGATATGTAGCGCCCCCACGCGCTCGCCGCAGATGTCGCAGCCCCGATTCATCGCGGCCGCGTACTCCTCCGGGGTGATTCCGTACTTCAGATATCGGCGCGCTTCGGGGGATTCTCTACCGCAGGTGCGGCACCACTGAGTGTCGGTGCGCTGAAGCCTCGCCCCGGTGCGCCGCTGTAGGGAGAAGTCCTGCCCGCATAGCCGACATTTCGCCGTCGTTGGGCGACGCCCGTTGTATCGAGAGTCGGTTTGCTGACAGCCCCTCGAGCAGTGCTTACGGCGCCCCGACCCCTTCGGGACACCTGCCCCGCAAACGACGCACACCCATTCCTTCGACCACGTGTCCGGCCGGAGTTCGCCGTGGCGATCAAGCTGAACCCGGTGCGAGTCGCACACCGTCTGCATGCCCCGCGTAGGGCGGTCGCATGTGGGGTGCTCGCAGATGGGGCGACATTCGTCGGAGCAGTACGCATGCTGTCCGGGACCTCGGTCGATGGGTGATCCACATGTCGGACATGGACGTCGGGTTCGGGTAGCCTTCACGGCAGCCCTCCTTGGTGCTTCAAGCGAGTGGGTTAGGCCCCGGCTGGTGTTGGTAGCACCTCCGGGGTCGCTCCATTCTATCTCGGGTCGTCGCACTGACGGCTTATCCTGTCGAGATGAAACGTGCATGCATTGCCATCCCAGTAATCGCATTCGCCCTCGCCGCCTCTGGGTGCAGCGACCGAAGCCCCGAGGCCGGTAAGGCTCCTGCGACATCGTCGGCCTCCGCACCTGCCCCTGCAGTCGCAGGTGCGTACACGTCAGTGAGTCAACTCGCGGCCGGACTAACTTCAGCCGGCTTCCCATGCCTGGTTACTGACGCAACCTCGGGGCCGAAGGCTGAGCACGGATCGTGCCCACTAACCCCAACGGCCGAAGCTCGACTGAGTGTGTGGTTCTCAGAAGACCTCGCCTCGAAGGGAATCGCTGCATCGGTAAAGCACTCTGACATCACGGGAGACATCACTGGCGATCGCCACTACTACGTAACGGGACCAACCTGGCTGATCAGCCTCGACCAGAACGCGGTCATGGCAGGCCAGATTGCGGGACAGTTCGGCGGCGAACTAGTGAAGTCCGGTGATATCTAGCGCATCGACGCCGCGACCGCCCGAGCCTTCTCAGCCTCGCTGGGACCTTCGCCCTCGGTAGCTTCGGCAGCGTCATCCCGAGGCGGCCCATACCGGGCCGGGAAGTAGATCTCAGGCACTTCGTTAAACGTGGTCAACGCCTGCATGTATCGGAGGTCGGAAACGATCGTCGCCACCTCCGACAAGAGCATCACAGACGGATCAGACCACAGCCAAGTGTCAGGATTCCATGCCCGGAACAGCTCCATTGCGTGGTCTGTGCGAGCCCTGCGGACAATAGCCCGCAGGTCAGTCCATGAAAACCAGGGCTTCCCGAGATCCCGCAACCTGAGGCCGCGGGAAATCAGGTCGTACTCGATGGCCTCCCCGTGCTCGTCTAGGAGTCGGCGGAGGCCGAAGATTCCCCCACTGTGATGTCAGGATCTTCGAGCTGCTTCTTGATCCACTGGATGGTGCCCTCAGGGATCTTCGTCATCAGGAGCTTGTACTCGGCAGCCGACACGTACGGCTTGAGCCACCGGAGGGTGACTTCCTTCTCCTCGAAACCCTTCAGGTTTCCTCTGCGTCGACCGGGCGCGGCAGCGTCTTCTCCGCGCTGTTGAGGCTGTTCGCCCATTCGGCGATCTTCACATCCGCTTCCCCGAACGGGGTGATCCAGTCCTGGTACTTCTTGATCTCGGCGGGGTCCATC
>NZ_FNLM01000016.1 GCF_900105725.1 Gordonia westfalica | reverse complement strand
TAGGGCCTCCGATCCCGAAATGGGAGGTAGTTCAATGCTGGACCTGCTCCGAAGCACCGTCTGTGCGTGCTCGCCGCAACAACCGAAGAAGGACTTCCGGTCTCTGCGTCTGAGGGCGTGAGGGCGCTACGCCTGAGTGGCCTCTGCTTCCGGATGTGAATGCGTCGGCGATGCTCGAGGTTGCTCGCGATCGTGTCGCGTCACTCCAGGTGGAGTTGGAGGGTGAGGACGATGGTCGCGCGAAGGCGGCTGCGGCGCGATCTGAACAAGAATGAACTGCTGGTGGCCCAGTTGCAGTTGCAGATTGAGCAGGCCACTGATGCAGAGAAGGCGTTGTGGGCGGATCTGTGGTCGACGCCTCAGGCGGTGATCTGGGAAGAGTCCCATACGCATCGTGAGGTTGCGCAATATGTGCGGTGGAAGGTTCGTGCCGAGCAGGGCGACCTGAAGGCTGCTGCGGAGGCGCGGCAGTTGTCTGACCGTCTCGGGTTGAATCCGCTGGCGCTGATGCGTCTGCGGCCGAGGTTGAGCATGTCGACGAGGTGGAGAACCGTGGCAAGCGCCGGCGGGAAACGTCGGTGCCGCAGCGGAAGAATCCTCCGAAGGATGATCCGCGCTCGAGTCTCTACGCCGTGTGACCCGTGCTGCTGGTCGTTCCGGGTCCAGACCCGGAACCCTGGCCAACCCTGGGCCGCAGATATGCGATCTGATCGAGGATCGTGCGATCTATGGCCCGGGTTCGTTGCAGGGGAGCCGTACGAGATTGACCCGGAGTTTCGGGCGTTCATCCATCGTGCTTTCGAGGTGTTCCGAAAGGTCATCCTTGGAGGGACGTCGTCGGTTCAAACGGTTGGACTGTCAGTCCGCAAGGGTTGGCGAAGACAGAGAAGCAGGCGCTCCTAGCGTTCTGTGAGCTTCATCCGGAGGGGCCGACCCGTTTGACGGGTGGATGCCTCGGGGAATCCGGTGGGTAGGCGGTGAACTCGCCGTACATTCCGATGTTGGCGGTGTCGGTGGAGCAGGTTGAGGAACTTGCTTACGGCGCTTTGAAGTACATCGTCGAAGAAGGCCCTGATGCGGACCTGTTCGATTCGACGTTGGATCGGATTGTGCGGCTGAATGATCACGGTCGTGCTGACGGCAAAGCGGTCGCATTGTCGAACAACCCAGGGTCTCGTGACGGCGCTCGTACGACGATGAACTGTTTCGATGAGCCGCACCGGCTGTATTTGCCGCGGCAGTTGAAGGCGCACCAGACGATGGATGCGAACCTGCCGAAACGTCCGCTGGATGATCCGTGGTCGTTGTATGTGGGGACTGCCGGTCAACCCGGTCAGGGTTCGGTGGCTGAAGAGATTCACATCGAGGCCACGCAGATCGCTGAAGGCAAAATTCAGCGTCCGGACTTGTTCTATCTGTATCGCACGGATGACGATCCCGAACGGATCTGTCGGATAAGGACGAGCGGATTCGGGCGATCGCTGAGGCGACCGGCCCGATCGGCGAGTTCGGTCCGGGCCAGTTCGACGAGATCGCTTCGAAGTGGGATCGCCCTGGCGCCGATGGGCCGTATCTCGAGCGGGTGTGGTTGAACCGGTGGAAACGTCAGGGCGACCAGGCGTTTGACATGAAGAAGATCAAACCGGGTTTGTGCCGCTCAGGGGAGCGCATCCCTAAGGGCGGGTTCATCACTCTCGGTTTCGATGGCGCCCGGTTCCGTGACGCTACCGCGTTGGTGGCGACGAGCATCGACACCGGGTTGCAGGAGTTGCTGGGTTGTGGAACGCCCCGACGATGACGACCTAGAAGACGACGGTTGGGAAGTCAACGAAGCTGAGGTGACCGCCGCCGTCGAGGACGCCATGACCCGGTATGCGGTGTGGAAGATGTACGCCGACCCCCACACTGGACCGAAACGGTCGGCTCGTGGGCTGCGAAATGGCCTGACCGGGTGGAGGAGTGGTGGACCGCCGAGTGAAGCCGATGGCGTACACGCTGCGCGAGTATCGGGAAGCCATCGACTCGGGGTCGATCACATTCGGTGGCGAACACAGCCACGAGGACTTTGTCAGGCACCTCGGAAACGCGGGCCGCAAGGAACTGAAGATCGTGGACGACGAGGGGAAACCCTTGGATGTCCTCCAGAAGCAAGATGGTCGGGCTGACCTCAAGTTTGATGCCGCGATGGCGTCGGTGCTGTCGTGGAAAGCCTGTCTGGACGCACGCAAGTCAGGGGCTCGACCGCCAAGGCCGGTCGGAATGCCACGTCGCATCTACTGAGAGGGGTGGTGCATGATTCCGGTGACGCCGGCCGAATGGCTCCCCGTCCTCACAGCCCGTTTGGATGCTGCGCAGCCGCGAATCAGTCTGCTGCGTCGCTACGTTGACGGCGACGCCCCGCTCCCTGAGATGGGTAAGAATGTGCGGGCGTCGTGGCAGCGTTTTCAGCGGCAGTCGCGCGTCAACCTGGCGACGAAGATCTCGTCATCCTTGGCGGAGCGGCTGATCCCCAACGGTATTGATGTTGGCTCCAACACCGACAGTGATGTGGTGGCTGCGGCGCAAAGGATCTGGCGCGATAACCGCATCAAAGGTGTGGTCGCTAAGGAAGCCACCCATCACATGCTGAATTACGCCACCAGCTACATGACTGCATGGGTCGGGGACAATGGGCACGCCGTCATCACGGCGGACTCACCGGAAATGATGTACGCGGCGACTGACCCGTTGCAGCCGTGGAAGGCGCGCGCCGCGATCCGTTGGTGGCGTGACTCGGATGCGGAAACAGACTTTGCGATCGTGTGGTGTCAGATCGGCTGGCAGCTGTTCAGCCGTTCGGTGTGGGTAAACCCTGCCGAGGTGGTGGAGCGGCGCATCCGCAACAACCGTGCCAGTTCGGATCAGTGGGATGCGGCGACAGAGTTCGTCATCACCGGCGAGGGGCCGCCGGTGGTGGTGTTGAACAACCCGCTCGGAATGGGTGAGTTCGAACCCCATCTCGACACCATCACCCGCATCAACGCGGGAATCCTCGAGCGTCGTGTGACATCAGCGATGCAGGCGTGGCGTCAGCGCGCCCTCACGGGAGGTCTGCCACAGAAGGACGCCGAAGGCAACGACATCGATTGGGCGTCGGTGTTCGAGCCGGCGCCTGGTGCGTTGTGGGACATCCCTGCTGGTATCGAGTTGTGGGAGTCCGATGCCACCGATATTAGGCCTCTTCTGGAGGGTGTGAAGGATGACTTGCGGGAGCTGTCGGAGATGTCGGCCACCCCGTTCCCGCGCTGCTTCCGGGTTCTCAGAATCAGTCGGCTACCGGCTCTGCTGCGATGAAGGAAGCGTTGATCCTGAAGGCGCGTGACCGACTTGACGTGGTTGATACGGGCTTGTCGGCGATCATCTCGAAAGCTTTGCGTATCGAGGGGTTTGAGACCGAGGAGACGATCTCCTTGTCGTGGGAACCGCCGGATCACGTGTCGCTGTCGGAGAAGTATGACGCCGCGGTGAAGGCGAAGGGTGCGGGGAGTCATGGAAGTCGATTGCCCGCAACATTCTTGGCTACTCGCCGGAGCAGATCGAGCAGGATGCCTTAGATCTGGCTGACGAGCAGCTGATGAGTTTCGTGGACAACGCGAATGCCCGAGTCTGATCGCCTTCTGATCGGCTACCAACAGGCCGTTGCGGACGTCCGCGCGCGGGTGATGAACTACGCCAACGCAATCTGGGGTGGGCTTCCCGCGTTCCGTGATGCTCAGGCAGAGAGGCTGATTGCCCGACTGGTGCCGATGGTGACGGCGGGACAACTTCAAGTCGCGAATCTGACGTCCAGTTATATTGCCCGTGCTGTATCAGGTGGAGTTCCGCTTCCAGTGGATCGAGACGGGGTTACCCGTGGCCGTGGGGTGGACCCCGAACTGTTGTACCGGAGGCCTTTTGAGCAGGTATGGGCCGACCTTTCCGAATCCGCACCGCTGGATGCGGCAGTCGCGGCCGGGGCCACACGGTTGATGCATCTGGTGGCGACGGACATGCAGATGGCGAAGGTACGGCAGGCCGACGCGTCCCTCCAGGCTGCTGGAGTCAAGGCGTACCGGCGGGTGCTGAACGGCCCCAAGAACTGTGCTCTCTGTGTCATCGCCTCTACTCAGCGCTATCACGTTGGTGACCTGTCGCCCATACACCCTGGATGTGACTGTTCGGTCGCTCCCGTGAAGTCGGATTGGAACGGCGACCGGGTGATCGATCCGGATCTACTCGAGGACACACACAAGCAGGTGCGGGAACTTACCGGCGCCGACAATCGCGCCGCCCACGACTACCAGAAACTTCTCCTGGTCCGCGACCACGGAGAGATCGGCCCCGTCCTCACATGGCGGGACCAGAACTTCAAAGCCGCCTAGAGCTTCCCTCGCACACCAGTGCGGGGATTTTGAGCGCCGCAACGGCGCACCATCCGACGAAACGTCAGGAGCAACATGCCCGAGGAAACTGCTGCCGCCGAAACGGTTGACCAGCAAGACGACCCGACCGCCGAGGTTGAGACCACCGACAGTGAGCCCACGCTCAGTGTGGAGGATCTCATCGCTGAACGCGACAAGTGGAAGTCGCTGTCTCGCGAGAACGAGAAGGGCCGGAAGGCGAACGCCGACAAGGCCCGCAAGTACGACGAACTGCTGGCGCAGAAGGAACGCGACGAGCAGACCTGGCAGGAGCGGGCCGAAAAGGCCGAAGCTGCCCTCGCTGCAAACACGAAGCAGCGGGAACGCGACAACCTCGCCAAGAAGATCGTGGAAGGCACCGATGTGCCCGCGGATCTACTCGTCGGTGACACCGAGGAGGAGATGCGCGCCCATCTCGACCGCCTGCAATCGTTCCGCGGACCCAAGCAGACCGTACCGCCCGCTGCCCCGGCATCGGTGGTTGCCAATGCCGATGCGGCGCCGGCGAACAAGGTGCAGCAGCTCACTCAGGCAGACCTGAAGAACATGTCCCCAGCCCAGATTCGCGACGCTGACGCCAAAGGCCAGCTCGACGAACTCAAGGGCATCCGAAAGTAAGGAGCCATCATGGCCATCACCCATTTCATTCCCGAACTGTGGGCGGCGAACATCACCCAGGCGTGGGACGCCGAGAAGGTGTTCGCCGCTCTGCTCGACCGCCAGTACGAAGGCGTCGCGACAAAGGGCAACACCGTCCACATCCCCGGTGTCGTCGCACCCGCGATCAAGGACTACAAGGCCAACAACCGCACCACGTCGGCTGACGCCATCACCGACACCGGCGTCGACCTCCTGATCGACCAGGAGAAGAACTTCGACTTCAAGGTCGACGACATCGACGCCGCCCAGTCTGCGGGCAGCCTGGCCCCGTACACCGACGCCGCCGGAAAGGCGCTCGTCGATGACGCGGACAAGTTCATCGCCACCATGCTCGCCGCCGGAGCCACCAACCTGTCGGGCTCCGCTCCGGACACCGGGAACAAGGCATTCGACCTCGTCAAGGCTGCTCGTGTGGCCCTGAACAAGAAGAACGCCCCCGCCTCCGGCCGAGTTCTCGTGTGCAACGCCGACTTCGAAGGTCTGCTCCTCGGCGCGGATTCGAAGCTCACCAGCTTCGATGTGTCCGGCGACAACAACGGCCTCCGCAACGGCACCATCGGCTCCCTCCTCGGGTTCCGTGTGCTGTCGTCGAACAACCTGCCCAACAACTCCACCCCCGGCTTCGTGGCGTTCCACCCGGAGGCCGCGGCCTACGTGTCGCAGCTCGATAAGGTGGAGGCCCTGCGCGCCGACAACAGCTTCGCCGACCGGCTGCGCGGCCTGCACGTGTACGGCGGCAAGGTTGTCCGTCCGGACGGCGTCGTCAAGTTCGGAATGACTTCGGGTAGCTGATCCAGGTGTCTCTTCCTCCCCTTGCTGTTCGTGACGACGTGATCGCCGTGGCGCAAAGGGACCTGACCGAACCTGAGCACGCGTCGGTGTATCAACTGTTGGATGCGGCATCGGACCAGTTCCGTGCCGCATCCCAACAGCAGTTCACCCCCGGCGAGTCGACGGTGCGGTTGAAGGTGAATGGTGGGCGGGTCCGTCTGGACCAGTTGCCAGTCACAGGGGTGACGTCTGTGACCGATGACGCGGGAAACTCTGTGGACTACACCCGAAATGGGATGTGGTTGACCGTCGGATGTGATTCTTCACGGTTCCTCACTGTCACATACTCGCATGGCGGAGAAGTGCCGCCGCGTGTGAAGAATGCGGTCGCCGAAATGGTGATCCGCGCTCTTGTGACGCCGGAGGAAGTGATGGCCGGAGCCCGGTCGCTGACCGACTCCGCAGGTCCGATCTCGCAGACCACTGCATGGTCGGTCCGAGCGCCGAACTCGGGTTTGCAGATGTCCGAGTCGGACCTGAAGTTGGCGGCATCGTTTCGCTGGCAGGGAGGGCAAGTCATTGTCCAGGCACCGTAGGGGAATACCCGCCGTCTTCGACGTAGAACACCTGCCGTTCAACGGAACCGGCGCCGACGACTACGGCAACGATGTCGAGTCCTGGGGCGAACCGGACCCGCGGAAGTTCGTGACGTTCATCGACCCACAAAGCGATGAACTAGATCTCCCGGGGCACATCCGGGACTCCGTTGACGTGGAATCATCGTCCTCCCCGATTTCGGTCCGGTGTCACCACGTGACAGGGAAGTCATCGACGGAACTGTCTATGACGTTGTCGGCCAACCAAGGACTACACCAGGATTCCGTCTCTCACGGCGGCGGTTGCTACGTCGTAACTCTGAAGGTGGTGAAGTCGTCGTGAGAATCGAGTGGAATCAGAAGGCGTTCAAGGACGTCCGATACGGTCGGACGTCCGACATCATCAGCGAGCTCGAGGGTCATGCTGAGCGCATTGCTGACGATGCGAGCGCTATGGGCGAGGCACGTACGCGGTGGGTTCACGGGCAGGCATGGCACGTCCCCAGGGCCGTTGGCGTGCCTCTGTCGTCACCGCCGACTACAGGCGCAACGCGACAATGCCCGCAACAACACGATCCTCAGGGCTCTCGGATAACTGATGTCGACACCCACGCTGGCGGCGCTCTCCATCTGCCGAGCGGCGCTGCCTGGAGTGAAGTTCTCCACGACCGTCTCAGAAGACCGCGCTGCTCCGATTCGGGGCCGGGCGCCGCGGCGCGGTCGCACCTGCGACGGTTGCTTCTCGCTATACGGCTGGCCCCGGCACCACGGGACATCGCTCACCTGCGAATCTTTCGCGCTCCTGCGCACTCCCTGTGGCAGTCGACACTGTCATGTCGACCTCAACCCCGAATAGCGGTCGGCAGCCCGGACAGCGGCCGCTGGCGAGCGTCGAGGCAAATCGATCGGAACCATCGCGGAGCGGATTTCCAGGCTGCCATCCTCGGGGGCGGCGGCCCATGGGCAGCCCGCCTGTGGGGGTAACGGTCTCGACCGGCGTTCGTTTCCGTCCCGCCAGTAATCGAGCGACTGCGCCACGTAAGAGTGTTCGACTGCATTGTTTTGCCCCTTTCAGGCGAGGTGACAGGAGCCGCGAAGGGTTATTCAGTTAGGAGACTTTAGGTCGGAGCACGAGAGTGTCCGGTGAACGGAAGCCATGTCGGTTGGGATAGTCGGCCAGGCTGCATGCCAGTCGACCAGGCCTGCCGGAGATGCAGCCTGGAATCCGTCCGCGATGGTTCCGATCGATTGCTCAGTCCACGCCGTGTCCGGGCTGCCCTTGGGGTTGAGCCGTACAGTTCGACAAGGATGCGAGCGCGATCCAGTGAGCGATCCCGTGGGCCGCCGATACGAGAAACCCTCCCGAATCGGGCAGGGTCTTCTGAGACGGTCGTGGAGAACTTCACTCCAGGCAGCGCCGCTCGGCAGATGGAGAGCGCCGCCAGCGTGGGTGTCGACATCAGTTATCGAGAGCCCTGAGGATCGTGTTGTTGCGGGCATTGTCGCGTTGCGCCTTGTAGTCGGCGGTGACGACAGAGGCACGCCAACGCCCTGGGGACGTGCCATGCCTGCCGTGAACCCACCGCGTACGTGCCCTCGCCATAGCGCTCGCATCGTCAGCAATGCGCTCAGCATGACCCTCGAGCTCGCTGATGATGTCGGACGTCCGACCGTATCGGACGTCCTTGAACGCCTTCTGATTCCACTCGATTCTCACGACGACTTCACCACCTTCAGAGTTACGACGTAGCAACCGCCGCCCGTGAGAGACGGAATCCTGGTGTAGTCCTTGGGTTGGCCGACAACGTCATAGACAGTTCCGTCGATGACTTCCCTGTCACGTGGTGACACCGGACCGAAATCGGGGAGGACGATGATTCCCACGTCAACGGAGTCCCGGATGTGCCCCGGGAGATCTAGTTCATCGCTTTGTGGGTCGATGAACGTCACGAACTTCCGCGGGTCCGGTTCGCCCAGGACTCGACATCGTTGCCGTAGTCGTCGGCGCCGGTTCCGTTGAACGGCAGGTGTTCTACGTCGAAGACGGCGGGTATTCCCCTACGGTGCCTGGACAATGACTTGCCCTCCCTGCCAGCGAAACGATGCCGCCAACTTCAGGTCCGACTCGGACATCTGCAAACCCGAGTTCGGCGCTCGGACCGACCATGCAGTGGTCTGCGAGATCGGACCTGCGGAGTCGGTCAGCGACCGGGCTCCGGCCATCACTTCCTCCGGCGTCACAAGAGCGCGGATCACCATTTCGGCGACCGCATTCTTCACACGCGGCGGCACTTCTCCGCCATGCGAGTATGTGACAGTGAGGAACCGTGAAGAATCACATCCGACGGTCAACCACATCCCATTTCGGGTGTAGTCCACAGAGTTTCCCGCGTCATCGGTCACAGACGTCACCCCTGTGACTGGCAACTGGTCCAGACGGACCCGCCCACCATTCACCTTCAACCGCACCGTCGACTCGCCGGGGGTGAACTGCTGTTGGGATGCGGCACGGAACTGGTCCGATGCCGCATCCAACAGTTGATACACCGACGCGTGCTCAGGTTCGGTCAGGTCCCTTTGCGCCACGGCGATCACGTCGTCACGAACAGCAAGGGGAGGAAGAGACACCTGGATCAGCTACCCGAAGTCATTCCGAACTTGACGACGCCGTCCGGACGGACAACCTTGCCGCCGTACACGTGCAGGCCGCGCAGCCGGTCGGCGAAGCTGTTGTCGGCGCGCAGGGCCTCCACCTTATCGAGCTGCGACACGTAGGCCGCGGCCTCCGGGTGGAACGCCACGAAGCCGGGGGTGGAGTTGTTGGGCAGGTTGTTCGACGACAGCACACGGAACCCGAGGAGGGAGCCGATGGTGCCGTTGCGGAGGCCGTTGTTGTCGCCGGACACATCGAAGCTGGTGAGCTTCGAATCCGCGCCGAGGAGCAGACCTTCGAAGTCGGCGTTGCACACGAGAACTCGGCCGGAGGCGGGGCGTTCTTCTTGTTCAGGGCCACACGAGCAGCCTTGACGAGGTCGAATGCCTTGTTCCCGGTGTCCGGAGCGGAGCCCGACAGGTTGGTGGCTCCGGCGGCGAGCATGGTGGCGATGAACTTGTCCGCGTCATCGACGAGCGCCTTTCCGGCGGCGTCGGTGTACGGGGCCAGGCTGCCCGCAGACTGGGCGGCGTCGATGTCGTCGACCTTGAAGTCGAAGTTCTTCTCCTGGTCGATCAGGAGGTCGACGCCGGTGTCGGTGATGGCGTCAGCCGACGTGGTGCGGTTGTTGGCCTTGTAGTCCTTGATCGCGGGTGCGACGACACCGGGGATGTGGACGGTGTTGCCCTTTGTCGCGACGCCTTCGTACTGGCGGTCGAGCAGAGCGGCGAACACCTTCTCGGCGTCCCACGCCTGGGTGATGTTCGCCGCCCACAGTTCGGGAATGAAATGGGTGATGGCCATGATGGCTCCTTACTTTCGGATGCCCTTGAGTTCGTCGAGCTGGCCTTTGGCGTCAGCGTCGCGAATCTGGGCTGGGGACATGTTCTTCAGGTCTGCCTGAGTGAGCTGCTGCACCTTGTTCGCCGGCGCCGCATCGGCATTGGCAACCACCGATGCCGGGGCAGCGGGCGGTACGGTCTGCTTGGGTCCGCGGAACGATTGCAGGCGGTCGAGATGGGCGCGCATCTCCTCCTCGGTGTCACCGACGAGTAGATCCGCGGGCACATCGGTGCCTTCCACGATCTTCTTGGCGAGGTTGTCGCGTTCCCGCTGCTTCGTGTTTGCAGCGAGGGCAGCTTCGGCCTTTTCGGCCCGCTCCTGCCAGGTCTGCTCGTCGCGTTCCTTCTGCGCCAGCAGTTCGTCGTACTTGCGGGCCTTGTCGGCGTTCGCCTTCCGGCCCTTCTCGTTCTCGCGAGACAGCGACTTCCACTTGTCGCGTTCAGCGATGAGATCCTCCACACTGAGCGTGGGCTCACTGTCGGTGGTCTCAACCTCGGCGGTCGGGTCGTCTTGCTGGTCAACCGTTTCGGCGGCAGCAGTTTCCTCGGGCATGTTGCTCCTGACGTTTCGTCGGATGGTGCGCCGTTGCGGCGCTCAAAATCCCCGCACTGGTGTGCGAGGGAAGCTCTAGGCGGCTTTGAAGTTCTGGTCCCGCCATGTGAGGACGGGGCCGATCTCTCCGTGGTCGCGGACCAGGAGAAGTTTCTGGTAGTCGTGGGCGGCGCGATTGTCGGCGCCGGTAAGTTCCCGCACCTGCTTGTGTGTGTCCTCGAGTAGATCCGGATCGATCACCCGGTCGCCGTTCCAATCCGACTTCACGGGAGCGACCGAACAGTCACATCCAGGGTGTATGGGCGACAGGTCACCAACGTGATAGCGCTGAGTAGAGGCGATGACACAGAGAGCACAGTTCTTGGGGCCGTTCAGCACCCGCCGGTACGCCTTGACTCCAGCAGCCTGGAGGGACGCGTCGGCCTGCCGTACCTTCGCCATCTGCATGTCCGTCGCCACCAGATGCATCAACCGTGTGGCCCCGGCCGCGACTGCCGCATCCAGCGGTGCGGATTCGGAAAGGTCGGCCCATACCTGCTCAAAAGGCCTCCGGTACAACAGTTCGGGGTCCACCCCACGGCCACGGGTAACCCCGTCTCGATCCACTGGAAGCGGAACTCCACCTGATACAGCACGGGCAATATAACTGGACGTCAGATTCGCGACTTGAAGTTGTCCCGCCGTCACCATCGGCACCAGTCGGGCAATCAGCCTCTCTGCCTGAGCATCACGGAACGCGGGAAGCCCACCCCAGATTGCGTTGGCGTAGTTCATCACCCGCGCGCGGACGTCCGCAACGGCCTGTTGGTAGCCGATCAGAAGGCGATCAGACTCGGGCATTCGCGTTGTCCACGAAACTCATCAGCTGCTCGTCAGCCAGATCTAAGGCATCCTGCTCGATCTGCTCCGGCGAGTAGCCAAGAATGTTGCGGGCAATCGACTTCCATGACTCCCCCGCACCCTTCGCCTTCACCGCGGCGTCATACTTCTCCGACAGCGACACGTGATCCGGCGGTTCCCACGACAAGGAGATCGTCTCCTCGGTCTCAAACCCCTCGATACGCAAAGCTTTCGAGATGATCGCCGACAAGCCCGTATCAACCACGTCAAGTCGGTCACGCGCCTTCAGGATCAACGCTTCCTTCATCGCAGCAGAGCCGGTAGCCGACTGATTCTGAGAACCCGGAAGCAGCGCGGGGAACGGGGTGGCCGACATCTCCGACAGCTCCCGCAAGTCATCCTTCACACCCTCCAGAAGAGGCCTAATATCGGTGGCATCGGACTCCCACAACTCGATACCAGCAGGGATGTCCCACAACGCACCAGGCGCCGGCTCGAACACCGACGCCCAATCGATGTCGTTGCCTTCGGCGTCCTTCTGTGGCAGACCTCCCGTGAGGGCGCGCTGACGCCACGCCTGCATCGCTGATGTCACACGACGCTCGAGGATTCCCGCGTTGATGCGGGTGATGGTGTCGAGATGGGGTTCGAACTCACCCATTCCGAGCGGGTTGTTCAACACCACCACCGGCGGCCCCTCGCCGGTGATGACGAACTCTGTCGCCGCATCCCACTGATCCGAACTGGCACGGTTGTTGCGGATGCGCCGCTCCACCACCTCGGCAGGGTTTACCCACACCGAACGGCTGAACAGCTGCCAGCCGATCTGACACCACACGATCGCAAAGTCTGTTTCCGCATCCGAGTCACGCCACCAACGGATCGCGGCGCGCGCCTTCCACGGCTGCAACGGGTCAGTCGCCGCGTACATCATTTCCGGTGAGTCCGCCGTGATGACGGCGTGCCCATTGTCCCCGACCCATGCAGTCATGTAGCTGGTGGCGTAATTCAGCATGTGATGGGTGGCTTCCTTAGCGACCACACCTTTGATGCGGTTATCGCGCCAGATCCTTTGCGCCGCAGCCACCACATCACTGTCGGTGTTGGAGCCAACATCAATACCGTTGGGGATCAGCCGCTCCGCCAAGGATGACGAGATCTTCGTCGCCAGGTTGACGCGCGACTGCCGCTGAAAACGCTGCCACGACGCCCGCACATTCTTACCCATCTCAGGGAGCGGGGCGTCGCCGTCAACGTAGCGACGCAGCAGACTGATTCGCGGCTGCGCAGCATCCAAACGGGCTGTGAGGACGGGGAGCCATTCGGCCGGCGTCACCGGAATCATGCACCACCCCTCTCAGTAGATGCGACGTGGCATTCCGACCGGCCTTGGCGGTCGAGCCCCTGACTTGCGTGCGTCCAGACAGGCTTTCCACGACAGCACCGACGCCATCGCGGCATCAAACTTGAGGTCAGCCCGACCATCTTGCTTCTGGAGGACATCCAAGGGTTTCCCCTCGTCGTCCACGATCTTCAGTTCCTTGCGGCCCGCGTTTCCGAGGTGCCTGACAAAGTCCTCGTGGCTGTGTTCGCCACCGAATGTGATCGACCCGAGTCGATGGCTTCCCGATACTCGCGCAGCGTGTACGCCATCGGCTTCACTCGGGCGGTCCACCACTCCTCCACCCGGTCAGGCCATTTCGCAGCCCACGAGCCGACCGTTTCGGTCCAGTGTGGGGGTCGGCGTACATCTTCCACACCGCATACCGGGTCATGGCGTCCTCGACGGCGGCGGTCACCTCAGCTTCGTTGACTTCCCAACCGTCGTCTTCTAGGTCGTCATCGTCGGGGCGTTCCCACAACCCCAGCAACTCCTGCAACCCGGTGTCGATGCTCGTCGCCACCAACGCGGTAGCGTCACGGAACCGGGCGCCATCGAAACCGAGAGTGATGAACCCGCCCTTAGGGATGCGCTCCCCTGAGCGGCACAAACCCGGTTTGATCTTCTTCATGTCAAACGCCTGGTCGCCCTGACGTTTCCACCGGTTCAACCACACCCGCTCGAGATACGGCCCATCGGCGCCAGGGCGATCCCACTTCGAAGCGATCTCGTCGAACTGGCCCGGACCGAACTCGCCGATCGGGCCGGTCGCCTCAGCGATCGCCCGAATCCGCTCGTCCTTATCCGACAGATCCCGTTCGGGATCGTCATCCGTGCGATACAGATAGAACAAGTCCGGACGCTGAATTTTGCCTTCAGCGATCTGCGTGGCCTCGATGTGAATCTCTTCAGCCACCGAACCCTGACCGGGTTGACCGGCAGTCCCCACATACAACGACCACGGATCATCCAGCGGACGTTTCGGCAGGTTCGCATCCATCGTCTGGTGCGCCTTCAACTGCCGCGGCAAATACAGCCGGTGCGGCTCATCGAAACAGTTCATCGTCGTACGAGCGCCGTCACGAGACCCTGGGTTGTTCGACAATGCGACCGCTTTGCCGTCAGCACGACCGTGATCATTCAGCCGCACAATCCGATCCAACGTCGAATCGAACAGGTCCGCATCAGGGCCTTCTTCGACGATGTACTTCAAAGCGCCGTAAGCAAGTTCCTCAACCTGCTCCACCGACACCGCCAACATCGGAATGTACGGCGAGTTCACCGCCTACCCACCGGATTCCCGAGGCATCCCACCGTCAAACCGGGTCGGCCCTCCGGATGAAGCTCACAGAACGCTAGGAGCGCCTGCTTCTCTGTCTTCGCCAACCCTTGCGGACTGACAGTCCAACCCGTTTGAACCGACGACGTCCCTCCCAAGGATGACCTTTCGGAACACCTCGAAAGCACGATGGATGAACGCCCGAAACTCCGGGTCAATCTCGTACGGCTCCCCTGCAACGAACCCGGGCCATAGATCGCACGATCCTCGATCAGATCGCATATCTGCGGCCCAGGGTTGGCCAGGGTTCCGGGTCTGGACCCGGAACGACCAGCAGCACGGGTCACACGGCGTAGAGACTCGAGCGCGGATCATCCTTCGGAGGATTCTTCCGCTGCGGCACCGACGTTTCCGCCGGCGCTTGCCACGGTTCTCCACCTCGTCGACATGCTCAACCTCGGCCGCAGACGCATCAGCGCCAGCGGATTCAACCCGAGACGGTCAGACAACTGCCGCGCCTCCGCAGCAGCCTTCAGGTCGCCCTGCTCGGCACGAACCTTCCACCGCACATATTGCGCAACCTCACGATGCGTATGGGACTCTTCCCAGATCACGCCTGAGGCGTCGACCACAGATCCGCCCACAACGCCTTCTCTGCATCAGTGGCCTGCTCAATCTGCAACTGCAACTGGGCCACCAGCAGTTCATTCTTGTTCAGATCGCGCCGCAGCCGGCCCTTCGCGCGACCATCGTCCTCACCCTCCAACTCCACCTGGAGTGACGCGACACGATCGCGAGCAACCTCGAGCATCGCCGACGCATTCACATCCGGAAGCAGAGGCCACTCAGCGTAGCGCCCTCACGCCCCTCAGACGCAGAGACCGGAAGTCCTTCTTCGGGTTGTTGCGGCGAGCACGCACAGACGGGTGCTTCGGAGCAGGTCCAGGCATTGAACTACCTCCATTTCGGGATCGGAGGCCCTAACCATTTCGGC
>NZ_FNLM01000015.1 GCF_900105725.1 Gordonia westfalica | reverse complement strand
TGCGACCGCCGCGCCCGCACTGTAGCCGCCGACGACCACGAGTTCGCGGGATTCGGTGACAGCTCGATCCAACGCTGCCGCGCCGATCGCTTTCGACTCCTCATACGACAGGTCGCCCATGCCGGTCGCCGGGCCGAAGTCGGCCGGGTACGGCACATACGTGAACTTCACCTTGCGGGGGTCGAGCGCGCGGCGCAGCGCCTCCGACGCGGGGAGCCGCCGCGGGGGTGCCCAAGTTCCGTCGACCCAGAGAAGTTCGATCATGACCGTCCTGCCCACCATGCTCGGATCTCGTCGCGCCACACTTGCCATGGCCGCGGAAGTCGCCTGCCGCCCAACGGTCACGGCGGGTCTTGTACTGCAACACCAGCAGCATCACCAGGAGCGCGAGCATCATCACGGCGCCACCCGAGTACAGGATGAATCGAATCCACGCCCGCCCCGGATAGTCAGTACCCGCCACACTGACGCCGAGATCTGGAGAAAGACCAGCGACATCAGGGTCGACTTGCCTAGGTAGATGAGTGACACCCGCTCCTTCCACCAGTACTGCCATGCGGCGTAGCAGATGGTGTAGACGGTGGCCAGCACGGCGAGCACCACAAGTGCCCAGTCGGCTATCAGCTCCACTAGTTCAGCCTTCCGAAGATCAGCTCGGCCCAGTGGTTGCGTTCCAACTGGTCACGAAGCTCCCGCTGTACCGGCCGCGCCCGTTCGGCGAGCCGTGCGCTTTCGGACCGGGCTTCTTCGGCCGATCGCGCGTTTCGCTTCGAGCGCGCATCAACTTCGTGCGCGCTCGCCCCCTTGGTCTTGAATCCCCACATCAGTTGGACTCCAAGCTCTCTCGCAGTGCCTTCGACTGGCTCGCGATGAGCTGGCCGGCGACATTCCACTCGGCCATCGTCTGCGCGTTGCGCGCGTTGGTCTCGAGGAGGTCGGCGATGGTCTTGGCGTCGCGCTCGGCCGCGGTCTTGTAGATCGAGATCTCCGATCCCCATACGATCCAGCCACGGGCGAAGGCGATACCGAGCACGAGCGCCATGCCGACGACGACCCCACCACGCCGATGTCACTCAGCGCGGCGGGGTTCATCCAAGCGCTGGCGCTCGAGGTCACGGTCATCGGCCGAGGTTGACTTCGCGCTCGACGCCGTCAGCGGGAAGCTCAATACCTGCCAACACCTTCGGTGTGACCTGCGGGCGGGTGAACAGGAATCCGAGAGCAATCGTGGAGACCGCGAGGATGGCGCCCTGTTGCTGCTCGCTGAGGTTCAAGCCGAACGCAACGACCAGCGGCACCGCGGTCTGAACGACCGCGACGAGCGCCGGGTACACGCTCTCCTTCACCGAGATCACCACGAGCAGACCGAGCACCGCGTTGACCGCGGCCATGAACACGCCTGAGTCTCGGTGGGGATGTTGAACCCGAACGTGGTCAGCAGAACCAGGATGGCTGAGACGAGGGAGGTCCAGGCGGCGGGCTCGCGGCCGAGGACAAGACGAGGGGTGGGTACAGACATGACGAGAACTCCTTCTGTGGGTGCGGCTCAGGCCGCGATGAGGTCGACTGCTTCGACGGCCAGCGGGATGCCGGCCGCGTTGACGAGAGTGAGATCCTTCGCGGCGTCGCCGATCTTCTTCACCGCGCCTGAGGGGTCCCACTCGAGGACGCCGTGCTCGAACGCCTGACGCTTGCCGCCCGTGCCGTTCGAGATCTCGTCCGACGTCGGCCAGCCGAGCGGGCCCTTCTCGTAGCCCTCGAGCGCCCAGCGCTGGCCGATGACGCCCTTCACGACGTGGTGGTCCTTGCCGTCCTTGCGGTAGAGCACGCCACCCTGGAACGCCATGACTGCGCCGTCGGCGAGCTTGGTGAAGTCGCGCACCGGGAAGCCGAGTTCGCCGGTCTCCCACTTGCGCTCGGCGTACGCCTCGAACAGGCCGCCGTGCGGGATGGCGTGCGCGCCGGTCGCCGGGTGAAAGTAGATGTGCGCGTTCTCGTACTCGACGAACCGGCCCTTACCGTCGCGGCCGACCTTGCGCTCACCCCGGCGCCGGGCTTCGCCTTACGGACGCCGACCCACGGATTCTCCTTGGCCTCGAGCTCGATCATGTTCATGACCACGAGCGGCTTATCCGGTGCCTGGAGGAGCCGCTGACGGAACAGCTTCATGTCGAGGTTCCCGGGGTCCCACTTGCCCTGGATCGCGCCGTACTCCTTGTGCGCGACGACCTTGTTCCACGGGTTGCCGAGGCGCTTGTTGATGGCCCGGACGACCTTCAGGTATGCGCCGTACTGGGCCTCCGACCATGCCGCGGTGCCGTTGTGTGCGGCCTCGATGCCGATCGTCACGGCGTTGCCGTTGTTCGCGGGGATGCCCGGCCACGAGCCGGTGCCCGCGTGCCATGCGACGCCGACGCCGCACAGCGTGACAACACCGTTCGGCGCGAGGTGGAGTTGCGACGCGAGCCCGAGAGACGAGTGCTGCGCGATACCCGCGGCGTCTCGCCGAACGAGCCGGTGTGGTGCATGAACGGACCCCAGATAGTGCCGAAGTCGCCGTGCCCGCGTTCGAACGCGCCGGGATAGATGTCAACCTTCAGGCCCTCGGCGCGCAGCACGTCGGGAAGCCAAACGGGATCAGCCATAATTGCCTCCTGTGGGCATGGGTGAATCCCCACACCCGAACGGGTGCAGGGTGAAAAGTTCTGTTGGGTTAGAGAGCTTCGGGGTTGATGCCGGCGTGCGGGGAACCGTCGAACGTTCCATCCGCCTTGCGGCGCTTCACCTCCGCGGCGAACGCCACAGCCTCTGCCTGCACCACCCGCTCCTGCGTATTCGCCTGGCGGGCCTTCATCTCCTCCACCTTCGCCAGATAGTTCTGATGCTCCTCATCAGCCAGCCGGGCGATCCGCTGCTCATACGTTTCATCCGGCTCATGCGAGTCGTAACACCACTTCCCCGCAGCCTTCGACGCCTCCAAGCTGTCCCCCGGTTCATAGTGCTTGATCGAATCCGCCACCAGCCGGACACCGCACTCCACCAGATGGCGGGCAACATCCACCCAATAGTCGGGTCCCATCACCAGCGGGGCACCCACCACACCAGGCAGGCCGATAAACAACACCGACACCGCCTGCGCTTCGGCTTCACGTTCCTCATCGGACATGTCAGCCCACTGCTTGAAAGACACTGTGCCCCCTCTCCGGGGGGCCAAGCCCTACCCGGGAATGTCTAGTACGTAACGGGTCTTTCCGTAATCCCAGATCCGCGGGATCTTGTTCTCCGCCGCGGCCTGCTGCTCGGTCCACGACTCGTCCCACAACAGGTTTGGGTCGTTGCGGAACCGCTTCAGGCGGAACAGGAACTTGTGCACCCGTTCGCCACGGAAGTAGTAGGTGTAATCCGGTCGCAGCTCGCCATCTTTGATGAAACCGCACTGCTCGTACAGGCCTCCGTCAGAGACGGCGTGGTCGGCGAATGTCACCACCCGTTGTGGTTGCATCGCAGCGACAGCGTGCTTCAGCAGCCGCGAATGCCCACCCGCACGATCACCGAGGTGGCGAACCGCACCAACTCCACCTCAGTCTTGGTGCGCCACTTCATGCACATCACCGCGACCAACTCGCCACCATCGCGCAAACCGAACGCTTCACTCATTGCGGTCGCACCCTGAATGTGGTTGGCCTCGAGGAAGTCGCGGACCTCCACCCGATCTACCGCGGTCACGGTGAGACTGCGCGCATTCAGCCGGCGTTCCTGAGACACGCCCAGCTTGCGGGCGATCATGCGTTGGCAGATGTCCCGGCGGTCACGCCAGTCGTCTTCCCACACAGTCACCATCTGGATGCCCTTGTCGGCGCACCGCTGCCACTTCCGCTGGTGGTAGTGGCGGTCCTTCCCGGCGTCCTCCGAATGCCAGTACAGGCCGTTGAACTCGACCGCGATGTTCTTCGACGGGATGTAGATGTCGAGTTCGTTGGGTGCGATCACCGACCGCGTGCTGGTGACCACGTCGCCGGTGAGCGTCCGCACAAAGTCGGCGACCTCGATTTCGGCTCGAGAAATGTGCTTCGCACAAGCGGGACACCCGTTGCCCCGCCCTCGGTCCTTCGGTGCAGCCCACCACATGTGCCCGTCAGCGCACACCCACTGCAACTTCGTGTTCGACCCCGCCGACGTGACACCAAGGGCGGGGTCCACGAGCTGTCCGCGTAGCTCCTCGCTGAGCGGATTGGCGGTTGCTGCGTTCGCTGCATAGCTGGTGCCGCGGTGTGTGTACGAGCAAGCCTCGCATTGCACCGCCTCGCCCCGGATTCCTTTCGGCGTTCGCGAGAACTCCGTCCCGCAGGTGGAGCAGTTCCACCATGCCGGTTCCGCGGAGCCGCGGCTCACTCCCTCCGGGGTGTGCGGGTTGCGATCTGACCACCAGGCGGCGATCGGATAGTCCGATAGTGGATCTGACTTGGCAGCGGCCCGTGACCGTGCGGACGCCGCACCGGTCTTATCTGAGAGCCGGTAACACCGTGGGCATCCTGAGCCGTTGCTCCGGTTCTTCACCGTCGCCCGCCACTCATGCCCACACGTTCCACACCGCCACGCTGCTTTGTAGTTCGACTTCGCCGACACCGAAGTGTGCGGCTTCTCGTCGATCCACTCACCTTGCAGGTGGACAGCGATCCGGGATGCCGTGGCCGCGTTGCCGCGGTTAACCTCAGCGCCCTGCTTACCAGCACACTTGCGGCACCACTTCCGCAACCGCCGAGACGACTGCGACTCCTGCCACAGATTCCCGCAGGAACGGCACTCCCACCACCCCGACTGGCTGGCCGGCACCTCGAGGTGCCCTCTCCCGTCGTTGAGATCGATCCGCCATTCGGCTACATGCTCTGGGGCTAGTGGTGCTCGCTTATTCGCCACCCCAACAGGATAACCTGCTATCCGAAAGTTTCCGTTAGAACAGGCCGAGCTCCGACGCAGCAGTCGCCAAACCAGCAATCTCACGCATCAAACGAGTCATCGGGTCCTCATCCTCACGCGGACCAAACTCGAGTTCCCACTGCGCAAAATGATCCGCCGACCACTCCAACTTCGCCGACATCACCCGCTCAACATGAATCTCACGGCGCGTATCACCAGCCACCTCAAACGAACCACGATCACCCTTGTAGAGGTGGCCATACCCAGGCCAACCCACCACATACGGAGTCAACGCCGTCACCTTCACCTTGGCGTTCTTCTTCCGCGCCGTCGCCACAATCCCCGCACGAATCGCCATCACCGACGACAGCGTGTACGCCTTCCCCGGCAGGTCAAGGTGATACTCCTTGTAATGCGACGACCCGGACTGCGCAATCCGATGAGGCAACTTCACCGAAATCCACGCCAACACCGTGTCCGTATAAAACGGCTTCAACACCGCATCGATGGCGCCACCTTGCGCGCCAATTCCGTAGCCGCCGATATTCAGGTTGGATGTGACGAGGTCGCCGACCGTCTGGATGCCAGCGCTGATGAGTTCGTTCACTCCGGGGCTGATTGTCCGCCGGCGTTGATGATGACGCCCTTGGATGGTGTTGTGGTGAATTCGGTTTCGATGCCGGAGTCTGCGGGGAAGTGGACGAACGGGAAGCCTTTGGGGGTGCCGAACATGTCTTGGTAGAACTTTGACGGCCAGGTGGGTGCCCCCGTCAGCTCGGTTTCGGCGTCTTCGATGAAGTCGCCGATCAGTTGGCGGATGGTGCGGGTGAAGCCGTCGAAGATGGTGCCGCCGTTGGCTGCGCCTTCCATGTGGCCGGATTTGTCGACGATGTCGACGACCAAGGCTCCGTCCTTGATTCCGGTGAGGAAAGCTCCTGGCCATGGTTCGGGGTCGCCTTTGCGGTAGCGGCGGGTGACCACGGACAGTTCGGCGTCCTTCAGGATCATCTCTGCCCGGTCATGCCACTTCCCCCACCTGGACATGAACAGCGACCACGTTGTGCCGGCGGCCATGTCTTGGAGGAAGGTGGTGGGTTTGATGACGATGTCCCAGTTCGACATGTCCAACCCGTCCAACCAGGTGGAGGGGTTCATGGGGTCGTCTGGGATTTGCCAGATACTCGAGTTGATGCGCCACAGCTGCAGCAGGAGCGCTGTTTTCAGCACCCAGATGGAGGGTCCGGCCAACAGGAAGATGCGGGGGAACTGGAAGATGGCGGGCAGGAACGGATTCGACCAGACGTCGATCCACTTCAGGTTTTCGTAGTCGGTGAGGAATGTGACGTGCAGCATCCGCTGCCCCATCCCATCCTTCTTCACCGTCTTCTCGTCATAGCGGCCCGTGACACGGATACCGTTGTGTTCCACATCGATGTGGAAGAACTCGCCCTCACCACGCTTGATGCGGCCGATGTCGTCGTTCATCCACTGCGCCACCGGATGCTCGAATGGGATCGACAGGGTGATGGAGCCGGTGTCGTTTTCCTTGTCCTCCACCGCCAGGTCAGCAACCTCCAATAGGAGGTGCTGTAGCCGTTGGTGGCCGTCGAAAATGAACACCCCCGGCTGGGTGCGTTGCATCTTCGCCAGACGGCGTTCCTCCGCCGCCGTAACCTCCCAGATCGCTTCACACTTCTCCTGAAGCGTCAGGGTGTCGTAGTCGATTACAGGTGCAGTCATGACAGTCCCGGCATCTCAAGTCCGACAGGGCGAGTCCACAGACGCGGCTGATGCAGCTCAGCCCGGGCACCACCCGCAGGGGCGTTGGTGTAGGAGATCGGCAACAAGGTGGGCGGCGTGTATGGGGGGATGTCGTGAATGATCCACTGCCCGTTCATCCGCCCGAGGAAGTTGGAGCCGGTGAACGTCATCGCATGCAGCTTGCGGCGTTCCCGGGTGATCCGCACACCCTGATCGCTCGATGTGATCTCGGGTAGGGCGACCGTCCGCGCCGCGTACGGACCTGACGGGGCGCGCTGCCCCCGCTTGCCACGCCACGACGGATCAGGCAACGTCCACTTCCCGCGCGTCAACACCCACGTCTGCCGCAACGGAGTGTCCGTCGGATTCGACACCAGAATCGTCCCCGACCCCGACGTCCCCGAACCCTCAAACACCGTCACCTCTTTGCCGGAATCCCACAACGGCATCGGCGCCCGCAACTCATACGTGATGTCATAAAACTGCTGCGTGTACGGGTCACGCTGGGTCTTCAACTCGGGAGCTTCCCGAAGCTGCATCGTCAAACGACGCTCACCCGACAGATCCGACCCCACCTCAACCTGAGTGTGCTGAAAGTTGGCATCCCACTCATCCGGCTGGGCTGCGAAATCCATACGGAAATCAGACTCAAGACGCCCGATCTCCGTCTCATCCGACAACGCATCCGACACATAGAAACCGAGGGTCATGTCGCGGGGCAGATACCGCACCCCACCGAACACGACACCCATCTCCGTGTCCTCCACCCACTGCGTTTCCACGGGAGAATCGATGAGACCTTCCACCCCACCCTCACTGAGGGTGAGGCCGGCATGCCGTTCGATGCCGTGGACAGGCCACCGCATCCCCGACGTACCGATAAGGGTGATCTGCATCCCCATCTAGCGGCCTCCGCTCATAGCCTTGTGCCGTGCCCGCTGCTGGCGGCGTTCCCGCTCGTAGTAGGCGCGTTCGTCTCGCAGGGTGACGTTCGTTGTCCCGCCGTCCATTGCGGAGATCACGGAGATGAGTTGGTCCAGCTTCTCAACGAGGACAGCCGGGGCCGCCCCGCCACGGTCGAGTGAGGCTTTCAGATCCCGCGGATCGAACGGCAGCGCAGTTTCCTTGTGCCCCAGCCCGTTGAGCATGATGTTCGCACCCTCGTGGATGACACCACCCCGCTCGTACCAGCCGGCGTTGACGTGGTGATCCTTCGCCTTCAGCGGGTCGCCGTAACGGTCACCCACATATCGGTCATAGGCTTCGCCCTGCACCCGCGGATCGGGTGACGAATCCGGCAGATACTGGTCCTTCGTCGATCCCAAGAACTGGGGCAGACCGAACGCCCCCGACGACGGATTTGTGGCGGTCGGATTCCAGCTGGACTCTTTGTTGATGATCCAGTCGGTGGCCTCCCACGGAGGACCCTGACGCCACGCCTCACGCAAACCGGACCGGAACGCGTCCTTGATCGCATTCCCCGTCGGCGCACCACCAGCAGCCGTGCCGCCGAGGTCTTCGCCAGGACGAGGCTTCACCGTCCCCGGATCAGTCACACCCGGGCGGGCACCCACCGACGGAGCCGACTGGGCAGAACGCTCAAACTCCTGCTTCTTCGCCAACTCCGCCGACTCATAGCGGGCCTTCATCCCCGCCATATCCGAGTCGTACTGGGCCTTCAACTCATCCGAACGTCGCTTGTTCAGATCCTTGTCGAGCTTCTGCGCCTGCAGAGCCTTCTTATCGGCCTCGTACCGTTCCTTACGGGCAGCCTTCTCCTGGTCGTACTGCTGCTTCCGTGCGAGCTTCTCGTCCTCGTACTTCTGCTTCAACCCCAGAGCAGCCGACGGATCAGACCCCGCCTCACCCGGCTTCGGTGTCTTGCCCGTCGCAGAGTCATACTTCGACTTGGCCTCCGCCACACGGGAGTCGTACTCCTGCTTCTTCGCCAGCTCGTCGTTCTCAAACTTGTGCTTGAGATCGTTCAGCTGACGTTCGTAGGTGGCGCGATCGATCTTCTTGAGCGTGAACTGGTTCTCGAGATCTTGCTTCTTGCGGTCGTAGTCCTGCTTCCGAGTCAGCTTCGCGTTCTCATAGTCGGACTTGAGGGAGTCCTTCGCCGCGTCATACTCGGCCTTCGCCCGCTCACGCTCCTCCGGCGACACCTTCGTCCCCGAACCCGATTGCTGCTGCGAGTTCTCGTATTCAGCGAGGGCGCCCAGGATGCCGGGGGTGTCGTTGATGGAGAACACCTTGAGCATGTCCGCGATCTGCTCGGACACGAACGTGTTCGCCACGGCACCGAGGCGGCCCGAAATGCTCTTATCCCCAGTGCTACTGCCCGAGGTGCCTGAACCGCCTGTGGCGTCGTATCCGCCCGGGCCGGTCTGCACCCACGTCCCATCCGGACGCTGCACCCAACCACCCGAATCAGAACCCGGATCAGTCCACGACGGATCAACCTTGATGAACGCATGCTCAGAAAACTGCGGATCATCAGCCCCCACAGAGCCGCCCAGCATGCCGCCACCGTTCTGGCCGCCCATCTCAACGTTCGTCCCATCCGGGAGAGTGCCGGCAGTATGCCCACCCCCGGCGCCGCCGTTGTACCAGCCGAACCGCATATCCCCAGACGACCCGCGACCCAACTGGCCACCCATCTGCTGAATCTGCGCACCCATCGTGGCAGTGGTGAAACGCCCACCGAACGGGTCCAAACCGGCAGCCTTACGGGCGAACGCACTCATGGCACCAGAGCAGTCGCCCCAGTTCACGCCACCCCACACATACGGGGAGCCCGTCAGCGGGCCGGACGCACCCTCACCCTCAGCGAGGCGACGCAGAATGCCGCCGTCAGCGAACCGGCGAACACCATCAACGCCAGCAGCCTGCGCCAAACGCTTGACACCACCACCAGCGATAGCACCCAGCAACCCCGAAAGGCTGTTCGGCACATTCCCATCCGGAATGAGCTGGTAACCAAACATGTCCGCGACTGTCGCGAGAATGCTCGTCGACCTGGACCGCTTCCCCGGGGCCAGAGGAATGAACGCCTCACCACCAGTCTCAGGTTCAGCCCACTGCACCAGAGTGTTCGGGCGCGCCTTCTCGATGACCGCCTGGTTCGGCAACTTCCCATTCGCATACTGCTCGAGATCCCGAATACCGCCCTGTGCGTAGCGGCGAACCGAGCCGTCAGCATTGTTCGCCAGACCGGGACCGCGCCACACCTGGCCACTCGGGGTAGTGTCGCCGAGGTTGAGACCACGAGTCTGCACATTGATGTATGCCTGACGCTCCCGGGCGGCCCGATCTAGCTCAGTGTTGATGAGACCGAGCTTCTGCATAATCGCAGCGATCTCCATATCCACCTTGGGATTCGCGGTGGTCTGCGAGAGGGTATTCAGCTGCTCCATCGACACGGCTTTGCCCTGCAGCAACTGGTCAATAACTAGCCCAGCAGCCGGCGACACAGCGGTACGATCCAGCCCTTCAAGCGCTCCCCGGGCCTCACTATTTCGCAGATCGAACATAGCCTTGTCGAGGTCGACCTTCGGGTTCGCCCGCAGCGCATTCAGCACGGCGATGTTCTGCGTAACCATCAGAATCTTCGCCCGAGCATCCGCATCATCCGCAGTGATCTTCACCTGATTGGTGTTCGGAATCCGCTCAACCGTCGCACCCAGCCGCTCCAGCAGACCCTGCGTCTCCTTGGTAACCGCCGAACTGTCGATCGTCATCGTCTTCTGGGTCGGCATGTCATTCCACTTGGCGGAGATCGCCGCCAATTGCTGGACCGCCTCAGGGGCACCCTTCAGGGCCACCGTCACTTCGACGTCATCAAGACCGAGTTTGTCTGCAGCGGCACGGATCTGCTCACCAGTCAGGCCATACTGCCGCGCCAACTGGGCGAGAGCCTCCTGGTTCTGACGATTCCGCTCCGTCATATCAGCACCCGACGCGGCAGCATCAGTTGTGGCGTCCACAATGTCCACCAGCGATTGCCGGAGCGCAGCACCATTCTTCGTTGCCGTGTCGATGCCCAGCTTCTGACTCAGGAGCGCCGCACCGAACCCCTCAGACTGGTTGATAGCCTCCTTGGTCGAGTCAGCAACCTGACGCATCACGTCGTTGTGACGGGCAATCGCCTCACCCTCAGTGCGGGCGGGGTTCAACGCATCGAGCGCCGACTTCAGCGCCCGTGTCTTCTCCGCCGCGGTCGACGTCTTGTCGCCCAGGACGCGCATTGCCTCGCCGAGTTCGGAGACGCCAGGCGCCACGCGCCCAGCCGCCTCGCGCTGGCGCATGAACTCATCACGGATCTTCGAGAGCTGGCCCGCCGCCATGATGCCGCCCTCGCCAGTGGCGGCAAGTCGGTCACCAAGCAGCTTCCACTGTCCGTCGGAGCCGTACAGAGAGCGGGCGACTTCTTCGTTGGACATCCCGAGATCGCGGATCGCCTTTTCAGCCGCCATGGCTCGCTCGGCGTTCTCATTCAGCACTTCGTTCGAGCCGGATGCCATCTTGAAGAGGCCGCCGACCTCTTTGAGCTGTTCCCACGTCGACTTGTGCTGATCGGCGGCAGTGCTCAGCGTCTTCTGGTACGCCCCAACCTGTTCCGCAGCCTTGGCCCAGGTGTCATCGTTCATGGCACCGCGGGACTCACGGAAAGCGGCACCCATCAGCCTCTGGGACTCCGCAAGCTCCTTCACCGCCTGCGACTGAGCCTTCGCCTTCTGCGTCGCATCGGCGTGAGCCTGCGCGCCCATCATCAGATATGCGGCACCAGCCATGAGCGCGATATTCAAAGGGCCGCCCAATGCCGCAGACAGTCCACCGGCCGCCCCACGTAGTGCGCTGAGTCCGCCGGAAGCGGCCATTCCCGCGTTGGCACCAAGGACGCGGATATGGGCGCCGGCCGTCGAGAGCTGCGGGTTCGCCTGCCGGATGTAGCCAAGCGAGGTCCGATAGGCGTCGGTGAAGTTGCCGATTGCCGGACGCACACCGCCGAACGCCGTTCCGACACGACTGATTCCCGTATGCATCGGGCCGAGCGCCGTCGTGACGCGCCCCAGGATTGCGGGCACGGTTCGGAACGCCAACCACGCCGCGAGCGCTGCGGTGACGTAACCCGGATGCGCCTCCATGAGATCGCCGACAGTCTGAAGCACCGGGGCGAGTCCTTGCAGAATCCCCGACGCCGTCTGGACCGTCGCCAGGAACACCTGCCAGCCGCCGACGCCGAGCGACGCAGACGCTTCCGCGAGTGCCGCCCCAATCGTACGCGCTGCAGGACCGAGTTCCATCAGTGAATCCCACAGCGCCGTAAAGGTTTCGGCCGCTCGATCAAGAGCTCCCGAGCCCTCGAGGGTTGCATACAGACCCTTGAGCTGCGGCACCCACTGGTCGAAGATCTTGGCGTCCGCGGCGAGCGCGAAATCCTTCATCTTCGGGGTGAGATCGTTTACTGCTTCGGTCAGGCCGACAACGCCGCCCTTGGCGCGGAGAAGGAACGGCTCCATGCCCGCAGCCGACAGGCGGCCCATCGCGGTCCGGAAGTTGGCGAGCTTCGCGGGAAGGGTCTCGCCCATCTCCTTCGCGAGGTTGCCGGTGCCCTGGTTGATCGCCGTGACGACCTGGTCGAACGAGATCTTGCCCTCTTCGCCGAGGGTGCGGACCTCGGCAGTCGTCTTGCCGATCGACTTCGCAATGAGGTCATAGATCGGCACGCCGCGCTGGGCCAGCTGCAACGCCTCCGAGCCCATCAACTTGCCCGACGCCTTGATCTGCATCATCACGAGGCCGATGTCCTGCGCCGAGGCGCCAGAGGCCGCAGAGATGTTCACCAACGCCTTCACAGCGTTGTTCATGTCGTCGCCCGCCGCCACGCCAGCACCGCCCAGCATCGCTGCTGCCGCCGCTGCATCAGCCAGCGAAGTCGAGGTGCCGGTGACGATGTCATTCAGATCGGCAAGCTGACGCTTCGTGTCACCGGCCGACAGCCCCATATTGCGGAACTGGATGTCCGCCTTCTCCAGGGTGGTGATCCGGTTGTAGCCTGCCGACAGGGCATCCTGCAGCACCTTCGATGCTGCGCCCGCCGCCTTCGACACGCCAATCCCCAGCGCCGTGCCGAGGGCGGTGGACATCGTGTGACCCATGCGACGCCCAGTGTCACCAGCGCCGCGTTCAGCACCATTGAGCGCGTTACGGATGCCAGGAGCGATACGGCTCGTCTCTGGAACGATGGAAATGTAGGCAACACCTAGCTCCGTGGCCACGCTGCCACCCCCTTTGCTTGCCGCCAGAAATGACGAACACCCCAGAGGCTCATGGCCTTAGGGGTGTTCGTTGAGTCCGTATGTATGCGCTGTTTCTAGGCCTTTCGACCGAGGTACTCGATCGCGCTTCGCAGCACGTTCGGGTCATCCTTCAGTAGGCCCAATCCGCGGTTGCACGATCCGCAGAGGAATCCGCGGACGCACTGCCCGCAGGTTCGCCACTGCTTACTCCGTGGAGGGCAGCAGCTGTGGTCATGGTCGATATGTAGCGCCCCCACGCGCTCGCCGCAGATGTCGCAGCCCCGATTCATCGCGGCCGCGTACTCCTCCGGGGTGATTCCGTACTTCAGATATCGGCGCGCTTCGGGGGATTCTCTACCGCAGGTGCGGCACCACTGAGTGTCGGTGCGCTGAAGCCTCGCCCCGGTGCGCCGCTGTAGGGAGAAGTCCTGCCCGCATAGCCGACATTTCGCCGTCGTTGGGCGACGCCCGTTGTATCGAGAGTCGGTTTGCTGACAGCCCCTCGAGCAGTGCTTACGGCGCCCCGACCCCTTCGGGACACCTGCCCCGCAAACGACGCACACCCATTCCTTCGACCACGTGTCCGGCCGGAGTTCGCCGTGGCGATCAAGCTGAACCCGGTGCGAGTCGCACACCGTCTGCATGCCCCGCGTAGGGCGGTCGCATGTGGGGTGCTCGCAGATGGGGCGACATTCGTCGGAGCAGTACGCATGCTGTCCGGGACCTCGGTCGATGGGTGATCCACATGTCGGACATGGACGTCGGGTTCGGGTAGCCTTCACGGCAGCCCCTCCTTGGTGCTTCAAGCGAGTGGGTTAGGCCCCGGCTGGTGTTGGTAGCACCTCCGGGGTCGCTCCATTCTATCTCGGGTCGTCGCACTGACGGCTTATCCTGTCGAGATGAAACGTGCATGCATTGCCATCCCAGTAATCGCATTCGCCCTCGCCGCCTCTGGGTGCAGCGACCGAAGCCCCGAGGCCGGTAAGGCTCCTGCGACATCGTCGGCCTCCGCACCTGCCCCTGCAGTCGCAGGTGCGTACACGTCAGTGAGTCAACTCGCGGCCGGACTAACTTCAGCCGGCTTCCCATGCCTGGTTACTGACGCAACCTCGGGGCCGAAGGCTGAGCACGGATCGTGCCCACTAACCCCAACGGCCGAAGCTCGACTGAGTGTGTGGTTCTCAGAAGACCTCGCCTCGAAGGGAATCGCTGCATCGGTAAAGCACTCTGACATCACGGGAGACATCACTGGCGATCGCCACTACTACGTAACGGGACCAACCTGGCTGATCAGCCTCGACCAGAACGCGGTCATGGCAGGCCAGATTGCGGGACAGTTCGGCGGCGAACTAGTGAAGTCCGGTGATATCTAGCGCATCGACGCCGCGACCGCCCGAGCCTTCTCAGCCTCGCTGGGACCTTCGCCCTCGGTAGCTTCGGCAGCGTCATCCCGAGGCGGCCCATACCGGGCCGGGAAGTAGATCTCAGGCACTTCGTTAAACGTGGTCAACGCCTGCATGTATCGGAGGTCGGAAACGATCGTCGCCACCTCCGACAAGAGCATCACAGACGGATCAGACCACAGCCAAGTGTCAGGATTCCATGCCCGGAACAGCTCCATTGCGTGGTCTGTGCGAGCCCTGCGGACAATAGCCCGCAGGTCAGTCCATGAAAACCAGGGCTTCCCGAGATCCCGCAACCTGAGGCCGCGGGAAATCAGGTCGTACTCGATGGCCTCCCCGTGCTCGTCTAGGAGTCGGCGGAGGCCGAAGATTCCCCCACTGTGATGTCAGGATCTTCGAGCTGCTTCTTGATCCACTGGATGGTGCCCTCAGGGATCTTCGTCATCAGGAGCTTGTACTCGGCAGCCGACACGTACGGCTTGAGCCACCGGAGGGTGACTTCCTTCTCCTCGAAACCCTTCAGGGTTTCCTCTGCGTCGACCGGGCGCGGCAGCGTCTTCTCCGCGCTGTTGAGGCTGTTCGCCCATTCGGCGATCTTCACATCCGCTTCCCCGAACGGGGTGATCCAGTCCTGGTACTTCTTGATCTCGGCGGGGTCCATCCACTTGCGCGGCGGCATCGACACCAGTACCGGATCGCGCCCGGGGATGGGGACGGCGAACTTCAACAGGTGATCGTCGGACGAGGGGGCTACTGCGTAGCCTTCGGGAACAGACATGGTTTGACCAGGAACCTTTCAACATTGGGATAGAACTTCAACCAGGAGCAGCCCCGGCCTGGCAAAAGGACGCGGCTCCTGGTCAGGGACAACATGACACCCCTTCGCCAGGCCGAGATTGTGTGCCCGGGGAGGCTAGATACCTCCCCGGGCAAGACGGGTCAGCTACCCGAAGTGGCGGCGATGCCGTCCACGTCGCCGAACTCGTCGACGTAGTCGCCGTTGGAGTTGCGGAACGCTCGGATCGTCAACTCCACGCCCGACGCGTCCTGCGACTCGTCCTTCCACTCCGCGATCTCCGAGACGCGGCCCTTCTCCACGACGTACGTCTTGAACTTCTTGCCGCACTTCGTGGCGAACACGTGGGCCGACAGCGGAAGCTGCGACGAGTTGTGGCGGACGTGGTAGCGCTGCCCCTTGCCGCCGGCAGCGGGGATGAGGGTGACGTTGTCGTCACCTGCGACGGTCCGCTTCACCGACGGCAGGTCGACGTCGAGCAGCTTGATCTTGAAGCTGGTGCCGTACTCGGTCTGCACATCGACGTAGTCGCCACCGTCGAAGTCCTTGACGGTGTTCGAGGTGCGGGTGATGCCGACCGACAGGCCGTCGACCGCCGCGGTTCCGTGGTCCTCGAACGCGGCGTTCAGGTCTTCCGGCGACTCGACCGGAGCGGTGGGAAGCGTGGTACCCAGAGGTGCCCGCCAGTAGACGCCGCCGTCGAGCGACTGCGCCACGTAAGAGTGTTCGACTGCCATTGTTTTGCCCCTTTCAGGCGAGGTGACCAGGAGCCGCGAAAGGGTTATTCAGTTAGGAGACTTTAGGTTCGGAGCACGAAGAGTGTCCCGGTGAACTGGAACCGGGAATGCTTTTCATAGTCCGGGTTGGGATAGTCGGCCAGGCTGTTCATGACCCAGTCGGTTACCCACAGGCCTGCCCATGGGCCGCCCGAGGATGCAGCCTGGAATCCGTCCGCGATGGTTCCGATCGATTGCTCAGTCCACGCCGTGTCCGGGCTGCCCTTGGGGGTTGAGCCGTACAGTTCGACAAGGATGCGAGCGCGATCCAGTGAGCGATCCCGTGGGCCGCCGATACGAGAAACCCTCCCGAATCGGGCAGGGTCTTCTGAGACGGTCGTGGAGAACTTCACTCCAGGCAGCGCCGCTCGGCAGATGGAGAGCGCCGCCAGCGTGGGTGTCGACATCAGTTATCCGAGAGCCCTGAGGATCGTGTTGTTGCGGGCATTGTCGCGTTGCGCCTTGTAGTCGGCGGTGACGACAGAGGCACGCCAACGGCCCTGGGGACGTGCCATGCCTGCCCGTGAACCCACCGCGTACGTGCCCTCGCCCATAGCGCTCGCATCGTCAGCAATGCGCTCAGCATGACCCTCGAGCTCGCTGATGATGTCGGACGTCCGACCGTATCGGACGTCCTTGAACGCCTTCTGATTCCACTCGATTCTCACGACGACTTCACCACCTTCAGAGTTACGACGTAGCAACCGCCGCCCGTGAGAGACGGAATCCTGGTGTAGTCCTTGGGTTGGCCGACAACGTCATAGACAGTTCCGTCGATGACTTCCCTGTCACGTGGTGACACCGGACCGAAATCGGGGAGGACGATGATTCCCACGTCAACGGAGTCCCGGATGTGCCCCGGGAGATCTAGTTCATCGCTTTGTGGGTCGATGAACGTCACGAACTTCCGCGGGTCCGGTTCGCCCCAGGACTCGACATCGTTGCCGTAGTCGTCGGCGCCGGTTCCGTTGAACGGCAGGTGTTCTACGTCGAAGACGGCGGGTATTCCCCTACGGTGCCTGGACAATGACTTGCCCTCCCTGCCAGCGAAACGATGCCGCCAACTTCAGGTCCGACTCGGACATCTGCAAACCCGAGTTCGGCGCTCGGACCGACCATGCAGTGGTCTGCGAGATCGGACCTGCGGAGTCGGTCAGCGACCGGGCTCCGGCCATCACTTCCTCCGGCGTCACAAGAGCGCGGATCACCATTTCGGCGACCGCATTCTTCACACGCGGCGGCACTTCTCCGCCATGCGAGTATGTGACAGTGAGGAACCGTGAAGAATCACATCCGACGGTCAACCACATCCCATTTCGGGTGTAGTCCACAGAGTTTCCCGCGTCATCGGTCACAGACGTCACCCCTGTGACTGGCAACTGGTCCAGACGGACCCGCCCACCATTCACCTTCAACCGCACCGTCGACTCGCCGGGGGTGAACTGCTGTTGGGATGCGGCACGGAACTGGTCCGATGCCGCATCCAACAGTTGATACACCGACGCGTGCTCAGGTTCGGTCAGGTCCCTTTGCGCCACGGCGATCACGTCGTCACGAACAGCAAGGGGAGGAAGAGACACCTGGATCAGCTACCCGAAGTCATTCCGAACTTGACGACGCCGTCCGGACGGACAACCTTGCCGCCGTACACGTGCAGGCCGCGCAGCCGGTCGGCGAAGCTGTTGTCGGCGCGCAGGGCCTCCACCTTATCGAGCTGCGACACGTAGGCCGCGGCCTCCGGGTGGAACGCCACGAAGCCGGGGGTGGAGTTGTTGGGCAGGTTGTTCGACGACAGCACACGGAACCCGAGGAGGGAGCCGATGGTGCCGTTGCGGAGGCCGTTGTTGTCGCCGGACACATCGAAGCTGGTGAGCTTCGAATCCGCGCCGAGGAGCAGACCTTCGAAGTCGGCGTTGCACACGAGAACTCGGCCGGAGGCGGGGGCGTTCTTCTTGTTCAGGGCCACACGAGCAGCCTTGACGAGGTCGAATGCCTTGTTCCCGGTGTCCGGAGCGGAGCCCGACAGGTTGGTGGCTCCGGCGGCGAGCATGGTGGCGATGAACTTGTCCGCGTCATCGACGAGCGCCTTTCCGGCGGCGTCGGTGTACGGGGCCAGGCTGCCCGCAGACTGGGCGGCGTCGATGTCGTCGACCTTGAAGTCGAAGTTCTTCTCCTGGTCGATCAGGAGGTCGACGCCGGTGTCGGTGATGGCGTCAGCCGACGTGGTGCGGTTGTTGGCCTTGTAGTCCTTGATCGCGGGTGCGACGACACCGGGGATGTGGACGGTGTTGCCCTTTGTCGCGACGCCTTCGTACTGGCGGTCGAGCAGAGCGGCGAACACCTTCTCGGCGTCCCACGCCTGGGTGATGTTCGCCGCCCACAGTTCGGGAATGAAATGGGTGATGGCCATGATGGCTCCTTACTTTCGGATGCCCTTGAGTTCGTCGAGCTGGCCTTTGGCGTCAGCGTCGCGAATCTGGGCTGGGGACATGTTCTTCAGGTCTGCCTGAGTGAGCTGCTGCACCTTGTTCGCCGGCGCCGCATCGGCATTGGCAACCACCGATGCCGGGGCAGCGGGCGGTACGGTCTGCTTGGGTCCGCGGAACGATTGCAGGCGGTCGAGATGGGCGCGCATCTCCTCCTCGGTGTCACCGACGAGTAGATCCGCGGGCACATCGGTGCCTTCCACGATCTTCTTGGCGAGGTTGTCGCGTTCCCGCTGCTTCGTGTTTGCAGCGAGGGCAGCTTCGGCCTTTTCGGCCCGCTCCTGCCAGGTCTGCTCGTCGCGTTCCTTCTGCGCCAGCAGTTCGTCGTACTTGCGGGCCTTGTCGGCGTTCGCCTTCCGGCCCTTCTCGTTCTCGCGAGACAGCGACTTCCACTTGTCGCGTTCAGCGATGAGATCCTCCACACTGAGCGTGGGCTCACTGTCGGTGGTCTCAACCTCGGCGGTCGGGTCGTCTTGCTGGTCAACCGTTTCGGCGGCAGCAGTTTCCTCGGGCATGTTGCTCCTGACGTTTCGTCGGATGGTGCGCCGTTGCGGCGCTCAAAATCCCCGCACTGGTGTGCGAGGGAAGCTCTAGGCGGCTTTGAAGTTCTGGTCCCGCCATGTGAGGACGGGGCCGATCTCTCCGTGGTCGCGGACCAGGAGAAGTTTCTGGTAGTCGTGGGCGGCGCGATTGTCGGCGCCGGTAAGTTCCCGCACCTGCTTGTGTGTGTCCTCGAGTAGATCCGGATCGATCACCCGGTCGCCGTTCCAATCCGACTTCACGGGAGCGACCGAACAGTCACATCCAGGGTGTATGGGCGACAGGTCACCAACGTGATAGCGCTGAGTAGAGGCGATGACACAGAGAGCACAGTTCTTGGGGCCGTTCAGCACCCGCCGGTACGCCTTGACTCCAGCAGCCTGGAGGGACGCGTCGGCCTGCCGTACCTTCGCCATCTGCATGTCCGTCGCCACCAGATGCATCAACCGTGTGGCCCCGGCCGCGACTGCCGCATCCAGCGGTGCGGATTCGGAAAGGTCGGCCCATACCTGCTCAAAAGGCCTCCGGTACAACAGTTCGGGGTCCACCCCACGGCCACGGGTAACCCCGTCTCGATCCACTGGAAGCGGAACTCCACCTGATACAGCACGGGCAATATAACTGGACGTCAGATTCGCGACTTGAAGTTGTCCCGCCGTCACCATCGGCACCAGTCGGGCAATCAGCCTCTCTGCCTGAGCATCACGGAACGCGGGAAGCCCACCCCAGATTGCGTTGGCGTAGTTCATCACCCGCGCGCGGACGTCCGCAACGGCCTGTTGGTAGCCGATCAGAAGGCGATCAGACTCGGGCATTCGCGTTGTCCACGAAACTCATCAGCTGCTCGTCAGCCAGATCTAAGGCATCCTGCTCGATCTGCTCCGGCGAGTAGCCAAGAATGTTGCGGGCAATCGACTTCCATGACTCCCCCGCACCCTTCGCCTTCACCGCGGCGTCATACTTCTCCGACAGCGACACGTGATCCGGCGGTTCCCACGACAAGGAGATCGTCTCCTCGGTCTCAAACCCCTCGATACGCAAAGCTTTCGAGATGATCGCCGACAAGCCCGTATCAACCACGTCAAGTCGGTCACGCGCCTTCAGGATCAACGCTTCCTTCATCGCAGCAGAGCCGGTAGCCGACTGATTCTGAGAACCCGGAAGCAGCGCGGGGAACGGGGTGGCCGACATCTCCGACAGCTCCCGCAAGTCATCCTTCACACCCTCCAGAAGAGGCCTAATATCGGTGGCATCGGACTCCCACAACTCGATACCAGCAGGGATGTCCCACAACGCACCAGGCGCCGGCTCGAACACCGACGCCCAATCGATGTCGTTGCCTTCGGCGTCCTTCTGTGGCAGACCTCCCGTGAGGGCGCGCTGACGCCACGCCTGCATCGCTGATGTCACACGACGCTCGAGGATTCCCGCGTTGATGCGGGTGATGGTGTCGAGATGGGGTTCGAACTCACCCATTCCGAGCGGGTTGTTCAACACCACCACCGGCGGCCCCTCGCCGGTGATGACGAACTCTGTCGCCGCATCCCACTGATCCGAACTGGCACGGTTGTTGCGGATGCGCCGCTCCACCACCTCGGCAGGGTTTACCCACACCGAACGGCTGAACAGCTGCCAGCCGATCTGACACCACACGATCGCAAAGTCTGTTTCCGCATCCGAGTCACGCCACCAACGGATCGCGGCGCGCGCCTTCCACGGCTGCAACGGGTCAGTCGCCGCGTACATCATTTCCGGTGAGTCCGCCGTGATGACGGCGTGCCCATTGTCCCCGACCCATGCAGTCATGTAGCTGGTGGCGTAATTCAGCATGTGATGGGTGGCTTCCTTAGCGACCACACCTTTGATGCGGTTATCGCGCCAGATCCTTTGCGCCGCAGCCACCACATCACTGTCGGTGTTGGAGCCAACATCAATACCGTTGGGGATCAGCCGCTCCGCCAAGGATGACGAGATCTTCGTCGCCAGGTTGACGCGCGACTGCCGCTGAAAACGCTGCCACGACGCCCGCACATTCTTACCCATCTCAGGGAGCGGGGCGTCGCCGTCAACGTAGCGACGCAGCAGACTGATTCGCGGCTGCGCAGCATCCAAACGGGCTGTGAGGACGGGGAGCCATTCGGCCGGCGTCACCGGAATCATGCACCACCCCTCTCAGTAGATGCGACGTGGCATTCCGACCGGCCTTGGCGGTCGAGCCCCTGACTTGCGTGCGTCCAGACAGGCTTTCCACGACAGCACCGACGCCATCGCGGCATCAAACTTGAGGTCAGCCCGACCATCTTGCTTCTGGAGGACATCCAAGGGTTTCCCCTCGTCGTCCACGATCTTCAGTTCCTTGCGGCCCGCGTTTCCGAGGTGCCTGACAAAGTCCTCGTGGCTGTGTTCGCCACCGAATGTGATCGACCCCGAGTCGATGGCTTCCCGATACTCGCGCAGCGTGTACGCCATCGGCTTCACTCGGGCGGTCCACCACTCCTCCACCCGGTCAGGCCATTTCGCAGCCCACGAGCCGACCGTTTCGGTCCAGTGTGGGGGGTCGGCGTACATCTTCCACACCGCATACCGGGTCATGGCGTCCTCGACGGCGGCGGTCACCTCAGCTTCGTTGACTTCCCAACCGTCGTCTTCTAGGTCGTCATCGTCGGGGCGTTCCCACAACCCCAGCAACTCCTGCAACCCGGTGTCGATGCTCGTCGCCACCAACGCGGTAGCGTCACGGAACCGGGCGCCATCGAAACCGAGAGTGATGAACCCGCCCTTAGGGATGCGCTCCCCTGAGCGGCACAAACCCGGTTTGATCTTCTTCATGTCAAACGCCTGGTCGCCCTGACGTTTCCACCGGTTCAACCACACCCGCTCGAGATACGGCCCATCGGCGCCAGGGCGATCCCACTTCGAAGCGATCTCGTCGAACTGGCCCGGACCGAACTCGCCGATCGGGCCGGTCGCCTCAGCGATCGCCCGAATCCGCTCGTCCTTATCCGACAGATCCCGTTCGGGATCGTCATCCGTGCGATACAGATAGAACAAGTCCGGACGCTGAATTTTGCCTTCAGCGATCTGCGTGGCCTCGATGTGAATCTCTTCAGCCACCGAACCCTGACCGGGTTGACCGGCAGTCCCCACATACAACGACCACGGATCATCCAGCGGACGTTTCGGCAGGTTCGCATCCATCGTCTGGTGCGCCTTCAACTGCCGCGGCAAATACAGCCGGTGCGGCTCATCGAAACAGTTCATCGTCGTACGAGCGCCGTCACGAGACCCTGGGTTGTTCGACAATGCGACCGCTTTGCCGTCAGCACGACCGTGATCATTCAGCCGCACAATCCGATCCAACGTCGAATCGAACAGGTCCGCATCAGGGCCTTCTTCGACGATGTACTTCAAAGCGCCGTAAGCAAGTTCCTCAACCTGCTCCACCGACACCGCCAACATCGGAATGTACGGCGAGTTCACCGGCCTACCCACCGGATTCCCCGAGGCATCCCACCCGTCAAACCGGGTCGGCCCCTCCGGATGAAGCTCACAGAACGCTAGGAGCGCCTGCTTCTCTGTCTTCGCCAACCCCTTGCGGACTGACAGTCCAACCCGTTTGAACCGACGACGTCCCTCCCAAGGATGACCTTTCGGGAACACCTCGAAAGCACGATGGATGAACGCCCGAAACTCCGGGTCAATCTCGTACGGCTCCCCCTGCAACGAACCCGGGCCATAGATCGCACGATCCTCGATCAGATCGCATATCTGCGGCCCCAGGGTTGGCCAGGGTTCCGGGTCTGGACCCGGAACGACCAGCAGCACGGGTCACACGGCGTAGAGACTCGAGCGCGGATCATCCTTCGGAGGATTCTTCCGCTGCGGCACCGACGTTTCCCGCCGGCGCTTGCCACGGTTCTCCACCTCGTCGACATGCTCAACCTCGGCCCGCAGACGCATCAGCGCCAGCGGATTCAACCCGAGACGGTCAGACAACTGCCGCGCCTCCGCAGCAGCCTTCAGGTCGCCCTGCTCGGCACGAACCTTCCACCGCACATATTGCGCAACCTCACGATGCGTATGGGACTCTTCCCAGATCACCGCCTGAGGCGTCGACCACAGATCCGCCCACAACGCCTTCTCTGCATCAGTGGCCTGCTCAATCTGCAACTGCAACTGGGCCACCAGCAGTTCATTCTTGTTCAGATCGCGCCGCAGCCGGCCCTTCGCGCGACCATCGTCCTCACCCTCCAACTCCACCTGGAGTGACGCGACACGATCGCGAGCAACCTCGAGCATCGCCGACGCATTCACATCCGGAAGCAGAGGCCACTCAGGCGTAGCGCCCTCACGCCCCTCAGACGGCAGAGACCGGAAGTCCTTCTTCGGGTTGTTGCGGCGAGCACGCACAGACGGGTGCTTCGGAGCAGGTCCAGGCATTGAACTACCTCCCATTTCGGGATCGGAGGCCCTAACCATTTCGGCAGGGCCAGAGCGTACGGAACCCGTACGCAGGTCTTTCAGCAGTGCCTTCCGGGGCCGGGAGGGGGTGGGGTGGGGGGTGGAGGCCCTGGGTTCGAACGGGTGTTCGATGTAGCACCGGGTGCCCGAGGTTGTCACCCCGTTTCCGCAGGTCAGAGGCCTTTTCCGGCCTTGGCCTCGCGTTGGGTCTTGGGCTTGTGGCACTCGGTGCACAGAGTTTCGAGGTTGTCGAGATGGTTGGGGCCACCTGCTGCTCGGTTGCGGGTGTGGTCGGCGTGGAGAGTGCCGTCTCCGGGGTTGCCGTGGTGGCCGCAGCGTTGGCAGGTGTACTGGTCACGGCGGAAGCAGGCTGTTTGGAGCCTGTGGGGGACGTTGCGCCCCTTGGATTGGGGCCAGGTGGTTCGGTGTTTTGGGCAGTAGGTGTGGCCGACTGTGCGGGTGGTGCAGTCTGTTCGACCGCACTTCTTGGGTGCCCTCGGCATTACCCGGCATACCTCCATGCTTTTCGGGGCATGGTTCGTTCGATTCCGTCGGGATGTTGGATGACGGTGTGGTCGTCGCGATGGTCGACCAACGACGGGTGGGTGTAGGCGGCGCGGCGGCCTTCGGCCAGCATCCACGTGGTGATGGCTTCGTCGAGCGGGAGGGTGAGTCCGTCGATGTGCTCGAGCATCTGCTTGACGAGTGGTGTTCGGATGGCAACACCAACGGTGTGCCACAGGTTCGGCAGGGTGAAGTAGTTGGCGCCAGCGTTGTCGGCTTCGGTGATGGCCAGCCGGTACACGTCCTGCGCTTGGAGTGGGTAGCTGGTGCCGCAGTAGAGGGACACCACATCGGTGGGTGTGGAGGTGAGGGCTTCGGCCAGTCGGGTGTGGAAGTCGGTGCACGGGATGGCGTCGTCCTCGAGCACCACAGTCCAGTCGCTGTTGGTCATGGATGCTGCAGCCCATGCCCTCTGCCCATTGGCTGTGAGTCCCGATGCTTGGGTGTCGAGGACTAGGTCGGCATCCAATGCTTGGGCGAGTTCGTAGGCTTGGGTCTTGCGCCGTACGTCCCCGACGACAGCGATCCGGTACAGCATCAGTCGGCTGCGATGGCCTCGGCCGTGTCCCGCAGGATGCTGGCCACCTGGTCTCGCAGCCCCTCGATGGACAGCTCGTAGTTGACGTTGTTGCCGTCGGTGTGGACTTGGGTTGCGGTCACGTCGATTGAGGCGGTGCCGAGTTCGTGGAAGATCCCATCGACCATCAGTCCGAGCTTGGCGTTCAGAACTCCGAGTGCTGCCATCAGTAGCCTGTCCCCTCGTGTTGTCCTGTGTGCAGCAGGGTTTGGGTCTTCATCCACCCGAACTTCCAGCCCTGCTGCCGGAGCTGTGTGGACTTGACGCGTTCGGAGTCGGGTTGTTGGGGCCAGCCGTCGAGCCAGGCTTCACGTCGCCACACCGCTGGGTTGGTGGTGTGGACTAAGTCTTGGGCGATGTGGTCGCCGCGGTCCTCGATCACCCTGTGCTTGCCGAGCGCTTCGAGTCGTTGCCGGCACACCTCGAGTCCTTCGAGGACACCATCGGTCTCGTAGTCGTAGAACGGGTCTCGGAGTAGGGCGATCTGGGCGAGGTCTCGTTCGGTGTCGAGGATGTCTGTCAGCTCTTTGAGATCCACATCCGCAATGAACTGGAAGTCCTCTTCGACGAACAGTGTGTAGTCGCCGGCCATCACAGTGCAGGCCAGTTGCATGGTGTGGGCGTAGCCTCTGCCATGGCCTTCGATGACTGTGCCGTACTGGGACCAATGGTTGGTGTGGTCTCGGTTGTTGCTGTCGTCGATCAACACCACATCGGTTATGCCTGTGACGTGGTCGCGGATGGATGCCATGCAGGTGTCGATGTGGGTGCGGCCTCGGTAGCCGCCAACAACGAGCCTCACTTGCGTGCAGCCCATCGTTCCTGGGCCGCCAGCCTGGCACAGGATCGGCAGTGCCTATAACCCCTGCCGTCGATCCTTACGTTCTCGCCAGCGAGCGCGTGCCCCCGTTTGCAGTACCGCTTTCGGGCGTTGACTGCGGTGCGTCCAACGCCACGCATTGTGTTGACCACCGGTGTTACCACCTCAAGGTGTTGCGGGTTGCAACACCTAGTGTTCCGACACAGATGGTCGATTACCTTCCCATCCGCGATTGGCTCAACCAGGTACTCGTACACCCAGCGATGGACATACCGTGTGTGGTTTCGCCCGAGTGCGTTGTACCCAAACATCCCATGCCCGCTTCGGGCGTGACCGG
>NZ_FNLM01000014.1 GCF_900105725.1 Gordonia westfalica | reverse complement strand
GCGTCGGTGTACGGGGCCAGGCTGCCCGCAGACTGGGCGGCGTCGATGTCGTCGACCTTGAAGTCGAAGTTCTTCTCCTGGTCGATCAGGAGGTCGACGCCGGTGTCGGTGATGGCGTCAGCCGACGTGGTGCGGTTGTTGGCCTTGTAGTCCTTGATCGCGGGTGCGACGACACCGGGGATGTGGACGGTGTTGCCTTTGTCGCGACGCCTTCGTACTGGCGGTCGAGCAGAGCGGCGAACACCTTCTCGGCGTCCCACGCCTGGGTGATGTTCGCCGCCACAGTTCGGGAATGAAATGGGTGATGGCCATGATGGCTCCTTACTTTCGGATGCCCTTGAGTTCGTCGAGCTGGCCTTTGGCGTCAGCGTCGCGAATCTGGCTGGGGACATGTTCTTCAGGTCTGCCTGAGTGAGCTGCTGCACCTTGTTCGCCGGCGCCGCATCGGCATTGGCAACCACCGATGCCGGGGCAGCGGGCGGTACGGTCTGCTTGGGTCCGCGGAACGATTGCAGGCGTCGAGATGGGCGCGCATCTCCTCCTCGGTGTCACCGACGAGTAGATCCGCGGCACATCGGTGCCTTCCACGATCTTCTTGGCGAGGTTGTCGCGTTCCCGCTGCTTCGTGTTTGCAGCGAGGGCAGCTTCGGCCTTTTCGGCCGCTCCTGCCAGGTCTGCTCGTCGCGTTCCTTCTGCGCCAGCAGTTCGTCGTACTTGCGGGCCTTGTCGGCGTTCGCCTTCCGGCCCTTCTCGTTCTCGCGAGACAGCGACTTCCACTTGTCGCGTTCAGCGATGAGATCCTCCACACTGAGCGTGGGCTCACTGTCGGTGGTCTCAACCTCGGCGGTCGGGTCGTCTTGCTGGTCAACCGTTTCGGCGGCAGCAGTTTCCTCGGGCATGTTGCTCCTGACGTTTCGTCGGATGGTGCGCCGTTGCGGCGCTCAAAATCCCCGCACTGGTGTGCGAGGGAAGCTCTAGGCGGCTTTGAAGTTCTGGTCCCGCCATGTGAGGACGGGGCCGATCTCTCCGTGGTCGCGGACCAGGAGAAGTTTCTGGTAGTCGTGGGCGGCGCGATTGTCGGCGCCGGTAAGTTCCCGCACCTGCTTGTGTGTGTCCTCGAGTAGATCCGGATCGATCACCCGGTCGCCGTTCCAATCCGACTTCACGGAGCGACCGAACAGTCACATCCAGGGTGTATGGGCGACAGGTCACCAACGTGATAGCGCTGAGTAGAGGCGATGACACAGAGAGCACAGTTCTTGGGGCCGTTCAGCACCCGCCGGTACGCCTTGACTCCAGCAGCCTGGAGGGACGCGTCGGCCTGCCGTACCTTCGCCATCTGCATGTCCGTCGCCACCAGATGCATCAACCGTGTGGCCCCGGCCGCGACTGCCGCATCCAGCGGTGCGGATTCGGAAAGGTCGGCCCATACCTGCTCAAAAGGCCTCCGGTACAACAGTTCGGGGTCCACCCCACGGCCACGGGTAACCCCGTCTCGATCCACTGGAAGCGGAACTCCACCTGATACAGCACGGGCAATATAACTGGACGTCAGATTCGCGACTTGAAGTTGTCCCGCCGTCACCATCGGCACCAGTCGGGCAATCAGCCTCTCTGCCTGAGCATCACGGAACGCGGGAAGCCCACCCCAGATTGCGTTGGCGTAGTTCATCACCCGCGCGCGGACGTCCGCAACGGCCTGTTGGTAGCCGATCAGAAGGCGATCAGACTCGGGCATTCGCGTTGTCCACGAAACTCATCAGCTGCTCGTCAGCCAGATCTAAGGCATCCTGCTCGATCTGCTCCGGCGAGTAGCCAAGAATGTTGCGGGCAATCGACTTCCATGACTCCCCGCACCCTTCGCCTTCACCGCGGCGTCATACTTCTCCGACAGCGACACGTGATCCGGCGGTTCCCACGACAAGGAGATCGTCTCCTCGGTCTCAAACCCCTCGATACGCAAAGCTTTCGAGATGATCGCCGACAAGCCCGTATCAACCACGTCAAGTCGGTCACGCGCCTTCAGGATCAACGCTTCCTTCATCGCAGCAGAGCCGGTAGCCGACTGATTCTGAGAACCCGGAAGCAGCGCGGGAACGGGGTGGCCGACATCTCCGACAGCTCCCGCAAGTCATCCTTCACACCCTCCAGAAGAGGCCTAATATCGGTGGCATCGGACTCCCACAACTCGATACCAGCAGGGATGTCCCACAACGCACCAGGCGCCGGCTCGAACACCGACGCCCAATCGATGTCGTTGCCTTCGGCGTCCTTCTGTGGCAGACCTCCCGTGAGGGCGCGCTGACGCCACGCCTGCATCGCTGATGTCACACGACGCTCGAGGATTCCCGCGTTGATGCGGGTGATGGTGTCGAGATGGGGTTCGAACTCACCCATTCCGAGCGGGTTGTTCAACACCACCACCGGCGGCCCCTCGCCGGTGATGACGAACTCTGTCGCCGCATCCCACTGATCCGAACTGGCACGGTTGTTGCGGATGCGCCGCTCCACCACCTCGGCAGGGTTTACCCACACCGAACGGCTGAACAGCTGCCAGCCGATCTGACACCACACGATCGCAAAGTCTGTTTCCGCATCCGAGTCACGCCACCAACGGATCGCGGCGCGCGCCTTCCACGGCTGCAACGGGTCAGTCGCCGCGTACATCATTTCCGGTGAGTCCGCCGTGATGACGGCGTGCCCATTGTCCCCGACCCATGCAGTCATGTAGCTGGTGGCGTAATTCAGCATGTGATGGGTGGCTTCCTTAGCGACCACACCTTTGATGCGGTTATCGCGCCAGATCCTTTGCGCCGCAGCCACCACATCACTGTCGGTGTTGGAGCCAACATCAATACCGTTGGGGATCAGCCGCTCCGCCAAGGATGACGAGATCTTCGTCGCCAGGTTGACGCGCGACTGCCGCTGAAAACGCTGCCACGACGCCCGCACATTCTTACCCATCTCAGGGAGCGGGGCGTCGCCGTCAACGTAGCGACGCAGCAGACTGATTCGCGGCTGCGCAGCATCCAAACGGGCTGTGAGGACGGGGAGCCATTCGGCCGGCGTCACCGGAATCATGCACCACCCCTCTCAGTAGATGCGACGTGGCATTCCGACCGGCCTTGGCGGTCGAGCCCCTGACTTGCGTGCGTCCAGACAGGCTTTCCACGACAGCACCGACGCCATCGCGGCATCAAACTTGAGGTCAGCCCGACCATCTTGCTTCTGGAGGACATCCAAGGGTTTCCCCTCGTCGTCCACGATCTTCAGTTCCTTGCGGCCCGCGTTTCCGAGGTGCCTGACAAAGTCCTCGTGGCTGTGTTCGCCACCGAATGTGATCGACCCCGAGTCGATGGCTTCCCGATACTCGCGCAGCGTGTACGCCATCGGCTTCACTCGGGCGGTCCACCACTCCTCCACCCGGTCAGGCCATTTCGCAGCCCACGAGCCGACCGTTTCGGTCCAGTGTGGGGGGTCGGCGTACATCTTCCACACCGCATACCGGGTCATGGCGTCCTCGACGGCGGCGGTCACCTCAGCTTCGTTGACTTCCCAACCGTCGTCTTCTAGGTCGTCATCGTCGGGGCGTTCCCACAACCCCAGCAACTCCTGCAACCCGGTGTCGATGCTCGTCGCCACCAACGCGGTAGCGTCACGGAACCGGGCGCCATCGAAACCGAGAGTGATGAACCCGCCCTTAGGGATGCGCTCCCCTGAGCGGCACAAACCCGGTTTGATCTTCTTCATGTCAAACGCCTGGTCGCCCTGACGTTTCCACCGGTTCAACCACACCCGCTCGAGATACGGCCCATCGGCGCCAGGGCGATCCCACTTCGAAGCGATCTCGTCGAACTGGCCCGGACCGAACTCGCCGATCGGGCCGGTCGCCTCAGCGATCGCCCGAATCCGCTCGTCCTTATCCGACAGATCCCGTTCGGGATCGTCATCCGTGCGATACAGATAGAACAAGTCCGGACGCTGAATTTTGCCTTCAGCGATCTGCGTGGCCTCGATGTGAATCTCTTCAGCCACCGAACCCTGACCGGGTTGACCGGCAGTCCCCACATACAACGACCACGGATCATCCAGCGGACGTTTCGGCAGGTTCGCATCCATCGTCTGGTGCGCCTTCAACTGCCGCGGCAAATACAGCCGGTGCGGCTCATCGAAACAGTTCATCGTCGTACGAGCGCCGTCACGAGACCCTGGGTTGTTCGACAATGCGACCGCTTTGCCGTCAGCACGACCGTGATCATTCAGCCGCACAATCCGATCCAACGTCGAATCGAACAGGTCCGCATCAGGGCCTTCTTCGACGATGTACTTCAAAGCGCCGTAAGCAAGTTCCTCAACCTGCTCCACCGACACCGCCAACATCGGAATGTACGGCGAGTTCACCGGCCTACCCACCGGATTCCCCGAGGCATCCCACCCGTCAAACCGGGTCGGCCCCTCCGGATGAAGCTCACAGAACGCTAGGAGCGCCTGCTTCTCTGTCTTCGCCAACCCCTTGCGGACTGACAGTCCAACCCGTTTGAACCGACGACGTCCCTCCCAAGGATGACCTTTCGGGAACACCTCGAAAGCACGATGGATGAACGCCCGAAACTCCGGGTCAATCTCGTACGGCTCCCCCTGCAACGAACCCGGGCCATAGATCGCACGATCCTCGATCAGATCGCATATCTGCGGCCCCAGGGTTGGCCAGGGTTCCGGGTCTGGACCCGGAACGACCAGCAGCACGGGTCACACGGCGTAGAGACTCGAGCGCGGATCATCCTTCGGAGGATTCTTCCGCTGCGGCACCGACGTTTCCCGCCGGCGCTTGCCACGGTTCTCCACCTCGTCGACATGCTCAACCTCGGCCCGCAGACGCATCAGCGCCAGCGGATTCAACCCGAGACGGTCAGACAACTGCCGCGCCTCCGCAGCAGCCTTCAGGTCGCCCTGCTCGGCACGAACCTTCCACCGCCCCCCCCCCCCCCCCCCCCCCCCCCCCCCCCCCCCCCCCCCCCCCCCCCCCCCCCCCCCCCCCCCCCCCCCCCCCCCCCCCCCCCCCCCCCCCCCCCCCCCCCCCCGCACATATTGCGCAACCTCACGATGCGTATGGGACTCTTCCCCAGCATGCACCTCCACGGGTCGACCCGACCTCGGCCGCGACTCGAGCCTCGCAGGATTCATTGGGTTGCGGATCTGTGGTCGACGCCTCAGGCGGTGATCTGGGAAGAGTCCCATACGCATCGTGAGGTTGCGCAATATGTGCGGTGGAAGGTTCGTGCCGAGCAGGGCGACCTGAAGGCTGCTGCGGAGGCGCGGCAGTTGTCTGACCGTCTCGGGTTGAATCCGCTGGCGCTGATGCGTCTGCGGCCGAAGCATGTCGACGAGGTGGAGAACCGTGGCAAGCGCCGGCGGGAAACGTCGGTGCCGCAGCGGAAGAATCCTCCGAAGGATGATCCGCGCTCGAGTCTCTACGCCGTGTGACCCGTGCTGCTGGTCGTTCCGGGTCCAGACCCGGAACCCTGGCCAACCCTGGGCCGCAGATATGCGATCTGATCGAGGATCGTGCGATCTATGGCCCGGGTTCGTTGCAGGGGAGCCGTACGAGATTGACCCGGAGTTTCGGGCGTTCATCCATCGTGCTTTCGAGGTGTTCCCGAAAGGTCATCCTTGGGAGGGACGTCGTCGGTTCAAACGGGTTGGACTGTCAGTCCGCAAGGGGTTGGCGAAGACAGAGAAGCAGGCGCTCCTAGCGTTCTGTGAGCTTCATCCGGAGGGGCCGACCCGGTTTGACGGGTGGGATGCCTCGGGGAATCCGGTGGGTAGGCCGGTGAACTCGCCGTACATTCCGATGTTGGCGGTGTCGGTGGAGCAGGTTGAGGAACTTGCTTACGGCGCTTTGAAGTACATCGTCGAAGAAGGCCCTGATGCGGACCTGTTCGATTCGACGTTGGATCGGATTGTGCGGCTGAATGATCACGGTCGTGCTGACGGCAAAGCGGTCGCATTGTCGAACAACCCAGGGTCTCGTGACGGCGCTCGTACGACGATGAACTGTTTCGATGAGCCGCACCGGCTGTATTTGCCGCGGCAGTTGAAGGCGCACCAGACGATGGATGCGAACCTGCCGAAACGTCCGCTGGATGATCCGTGGTCGTTGTATGTGGGGACTGCCGGTCAACCCGGTCAGGGTTCGGTGGCTGAAGAGATTCACATCGAGGCCACGCAGATCGCTGAAGGCAAAATTCAGCGTCCGGACTTGTTCTATCTGTATCGCACGGATGACGATCCCGAACGGGATCTGTCGGATAAGGACGAGCGGATTCGGGCGATCGCTGAGGCGACCGGCCCGATCGGCGAGTTCGGTCCGGGCCAGTTCGACGAGATCGCTTCGAAGTGGGATCGCCCTGGCGCCGATGGGCCGTATCTCGAGCGGGTGTGGTTGAACCGGTGGAAACGTCAGGGCGACCAGGCGTTTGACATGAAGAAGATCAAACCGGGTTTGTGCCGCTCAGGGGAGCGCATCCCTAAGGGCGGGTTCATCACTCTCGGTTTCGATGGCGCCCGGTTCCGTGACGCTACCGCGTTGGTGGCGACGAGCATCGACACCGGGTTGCAGGAGTTGCTGGGGTTGTGGGAACGCCCCGACGATGACGACCTAGAAGACGACGGTTGGGAAGTCAACGAAGCTGAGGTGACCGCCGCCGTCGAGGACGCCATGACCCGGTATGCGGTGTGGAAGATGTACGCCGACCCCCCACACTGGACCGAAACGGTCGGCTCGTGGGCTGCGAAATGGCCTGACCGGGTGGAGGAGTGGTGGACCGCCCGAGTGAAGCCGATGGCGTACACGCTGCGCGAGTATCGGGAAGCCATCGACTCGGGGTCGATCACATTCGGTGGCGAACACAGCCACGAGGACTTTGTCAGGCACCTCGGAAACGCGGGCCGCAAGGAACTGAAGATCGTGGACGACGAGGGGAAACCCTTGGATGTCCTCCAGAAGCAAGATGGTCGGGCTGACCTCAAGTTTGATGCCGCGATGGCGTCGGTGCTGTCGTGGAAAGCCTGTCTGGACGCACGCAAGTCAGGGGCTCGACCGCCAAGGCCGGTCGGAATGCCACGTCGCATCTACTGAGAGGGGTGGTGCATGATTCCGGTGACGCCGGCCGAATGGCTCCCCGTCCTCACAGCCCGTTTGGATGCTGCGCAGCCGCGAATCAGTCTGCTGCGTCGCTACGTTGACGGCGACGCCCCGCTCCCTGAGATGGGTAAGAATGTGCGGGCGTCGTGGCAGCGTTTTCAGCGGCAGTCGCGCGTCAACCTGGCGACGAAGATCTCGTCATCCTTGGCGGAGCGGCTGATCCCCAACGGTATTGATGTTGGCTCCAACACCGACAGTGATGTGGTGGCTGCGGCGCAAAGGATCTGGCGCGATAACCGCATCAAAGGTGTGGTCGCTAAGGAAGCCACCCATCACATGCTGAATTACGCCACCAGCTACATGACTGCATGGGTCGGGGACAATGGGCACGCCGTCATCACGGCGGACTCACCGGAAATGATGTACGCGGCGACTGACCCGTTGCAGCCGTGGAAGGCGCGCGCCGCGATCCGTTGGTGGCGTGACTCGGATGCGGAAACAGACTTTGCGATCGTGTGGTGTCAGATCGGCTGGCAGCTGTTCAGCCGTTCGGTGTGGGTAAACCCTGCCGAGGTGGTGGAGCGGCGCATCCGCAACAACCGTGCCAGTTCGGATCAGTGGGATGCGGCGACAGAGTTCGTCATCACCGGCGAGGGGCCGCCGGTGGTGGTGTTGAACAACCCGCTCGGAATGGGTGAGTTCGAACCCCATCTCGACACCATCACCCGCATCAACGCGGGAATCCTCGAGCGTCGTGTGACATCAGCGATGCAGGCGTGGCGTCAGCGCGCCCTCACGGGAGGTCTGCCACAGAAGGACGCCGAAGGCAACGACATCGATTGGGCGTCGGTGTTCGAGCCGGCGCCTGGTGCGTTGTGGGACATCCCTGCTGGTATCGAGTTGTGGGAGTCCGATGCCACCGATATTAGGCCTCTTCTGGAGGGTGTGAAGGATGACTTGCGGGAGCTGTCGGAGATGTCGGCCACCCCGTTCCCCGCGCTGCTTCCGGGTTCTCAGAATCAGTCGGCTACCGGCTCTGCTGCGATGAAGGAAGCGTTGATCCTGAAGGCGCGTGACCGACTTGACGTGGTTGATACGGGCTTGTCGGCGATCATCTCGAAAGCTTTGCGTATCGAGGGGTTTGAGACCGAGGAGACGATCTCCTTGTCGTGGGAACCGCCGGATCACGTGTCGCTGTCGGAGAAGTATGACGCCGCGGTGAAGGCGAAGGGTGCGGGGGAGTCATGGAAGTCGATTGCCCGCAACATTCTTGGCTACTCGCCGGAGCAGATCGAGCAGGATGCCTTAGATCTGGCTGACGAGCAGCTGATGAGTTTCGTGGACAACGCGAATGCCCGAGTCTGATCGCCTTCTGATCGGCTACCAACAGGCCGTTGCGGACGTCCGCGCGCGGGTGATGAACTACGCCAACGCAATCTGGGGTGGGCTTCCCGCGTTCCGTGATGCTCAGGCAGAGAGGCTGATTGCCCGACTGGTGCCGATGGTGACGGCGGGACAACTTCAAGTCGCGAATCTGACGTCCAGTTATATTGCCCGTGCTGTATCAGGTGGAGTTCCGCTTCCAGTGGATCGAGACGGGGTTACCCGTGGCCGTGGGGTGGACCCCGAACTGTTGTACCGGAGGCCTTTTGAGCAGGTATGGGCCGACCTTTCCGAATCCGCACCGCTGGATGCGGCAGTCGCGGCCGGGGCCACACGGTTGATGCATCTGGTGGCGACGGACATGCAGATGGCGAAGGTACGGCAGGCCGACGCGTCCCTCCAGGCTGCTGGAGTCAAGGCGTACCGGCGGGTGCTGAACGGCCCCAAGAACTGTGCTCTCTGTGTCATCGCCTCTACTCAGCGCTATCACGTTGGTGACCTGTCGCCCATACACCCTGGATGTGACTGTTCGGTCGCTCCCGTGAAGTCGGATTGGAACGGCGACCGGGTGATCGATCCGGATCTACTCGAGGACACACACAAGCAGGTGCGGGAACTTACCGGCGCCGACAATCGCGCCGCCCACGACTACCAGAAACTTCTCCTGGTCCGCGACCACGGAGAGATCGGCCCCGTCCTCACATGGCGGGACCAGAACTTCAAAGCCGCCTAGAGCTTCCCTCGCACACCAGTGCGGGGATTTTGAGCGCCGCAACGGCGCACCATCCGACGAAACGTCAGGAGCAACATGCCCGAGGAAACTGCTGCCGCCGAAACGGTTGACCAGCAAGACGACCCGACCGCCGAGGTTGAGACCACCGACAGTGAGCCCACGCTCAGTGTGGAGGATCTCATCGCTGAACGCGACAAGTGGAAGTCGCTGTCTCGCGAGAACGAGAAGGGCCGGAAGGCGAACGCCGACAAGGCCCGCAAGTACGACGAACTGCTGGCGCAGAAGGAACGCGACGAGCAGACCTGGCAGGAGCGGGCCGAAAAGGCCGAAGCTGCCCTCGCTGCAAACACGAAGCAGCGGGAACGCGACAACCTCGCCAAGAAGATCGTGGAAGGCACCGATGTGCCCGCGGATCTACTCGTCGGTGACACCGAGGAGGAGATGCGCGCCCATCTCGACCGCCTGCAATCGTTCCGCGGACCCAAGCAGACCGTACCGCCCGCTGCCCCGGCATCGGTGGTTGCCAATGCCGATGCGGCGCCGGCGAACAAGGTGCAGCAGCTCACTCAGGCAGACCTGAAGAACATGTCCCCAGCCCAGATTCGCGACGCTGACGCCAAAGGCCAGCTCGACGAACTCAAGGGCATCCGAAAGTAAGGAGCCATCATGGCCATCACCCATTTCATTCCCGAACTGTGGGCGGCGAACATCACCCAGGCGTGGGACGCCGAGAAGGTGTTCGCCGCTCTGCTCGACCGCCAGTACGAAGGCGTCGCGACAAAGGGCAACACCGTCCACATCCCCGGTGTCGTCGCACCCGCGATCAAGGACTACAAGGCCAACAACCGCACCACGTCGGCTGACGCCATCACCGACACCGGCGTCGACCTCCTGATCGACCAGGAGAAGAACTTCGACTTCAAGGTCGACGACATCGACGCCGCCCAGTCTGCGGGCAGCCTGGCCCCGTACACCGACGCCGCCGGAAAGGCGCTCGTCGATGACGCGGACAAGTTCATCGCCACCATGCTCGCCGCCGGAGCCACCAACCTGTCGGGCTCCGCTCCGGACACCGGGAACAAGGCATTCGACCTCGTCAAGGCTGCTCGTGTGGCCCTGAACAAGAAGAACGCCCCCGCCTCCGGCCGAGTTCTCGTGTGCAACGCCGACTTCGAAGGTCTGCTCCTCGGCGCGGATTCGAAGCTCACCAGCTTCGATGTGTCCGGCGACAACAACGGCCTCCGCAACGGCACCATCGGCTCCCTCCTCGGGTTCCGTGTGCTGTCGTCGAACAACCTGCCCAACAACTCCACCCCCGGCTTCGTGGCGTTCCACCCGGAGGCCGCGGCCTACGTGTCGCAGCTCGATAAGGTGGAGGCCCTGCGCGCCGACAACAGCTTCGCCGACCGGCTGCGCGGCCTGCACGTGTACGGCGGCAAGGTTGTCCGTCCGGACGGCGTCGTCAAGTTCGGAATGACTTCGGGTAGCTGATCCAGGTGTCTCTTCCTCCCCTTGCTGTTCGTGACGACGTGATCGCCGTGGCGCAAAGGGACCTGACCGAACCTGAGCACGCGTCGGTGTATCAACTGTTGGATGCGGCATCGGACCAGTTCCGTGCCGCATCCCAACAGCAGTTCACCCCCGGCGAGTCGACGGTGCGGTTGAAGGTGAATGGTGGGCGGGTCCGTCTGGACCAGTTGCCAGTCACAGGGGTGACGTCTGTGCGATGACGCGGGAAACTGTGGCTACACCCGAATGGGATGTGGTTGACCGTCGTTGATTCTTCACGGTTCCTCACTTCACATCTCGCTCAATGCCGGCGGTGTGCAAGATCGTCGTCGCGAATGAGTCGGACCGACGTTCCCCCCACTGATCGGAGTCCCAGCCGACGGCACAGACTCACCCTGTGACCTCCTTCCACGACCCGCCCACCACACCTTCCCCCCGACTCGCCGGTGAACTGCTGTTGGATGCGGCACGAACTGGTCCGATGCGAAACAGTTGATACCGACGCGTGCTCAGGTTCGGCAGGTCCTTTGCGCCACGGCGATCACGTCGTCACGAACAGCAAGGGAGGAAGAGACACCTGGATCAGCTACCCGAAGTCATTCCGAACTTGACGACGCCGTCCGGACGGACAACCTTGCCGCCGTACACGTGCAGGCCGCGCAGCCGGTCGGCGAAGCTGTTGTCGGCGCGCAGGGCCTCCACCTTATCGAGCTGCGACACGTAGGCCGCGGCCTCCGGGTGGAACGCCACGAAGCCGGGGGTGGAGTTGTTGGGCAGGTTGTTCGACGACAGCACACGGAACCCGAGGAGGGAGCCGATGGTGCCGTTGCGGAGGCCGTTGTTGTCGCCGGACACATCGAAGCTGGTGAGCTTCGAATCCGCGCCGAGGAGCAGACCTTCGAAGTCGGCGTTGCACACGAGAACTCGGCCGGAGGCGGGGGCGTTCTTCTTGTTCAGGGCCACACGAGCAGCCTTGACGAGGTCGAATGCCTTGTTCCCGGTGTCCGGAGCGGAGCCCGACAGGTTGGTGGCTCCGGCGGCGAGCATGGTGGCGATGAACTTGTCCGCGTCATCGACGAGCGCCTTTCCGGCGGCGTCGGTGTACGGGGCCAGGCTGCCCGCAGACTGGGCGGCGTCGATGTCGTCGACCTTGAAGTCGAAGTTCTTCTCCTGGTCGATCAGGAGGTCGACGCCGGTGTCGGTGATGGCGTCAGCCGACGTGGTGCGGTTGTTGGCCTTGTAGTCCTTGATCGCGGGTGCGACGACACCGGGGATGTGGACGGTGTTGCCCTTTGTCGCGACGCCTTCGTACTGGCGGTCGAGCAGAGCGGCGAACACCTTCTCGGCGTCCCACGCCTGGGTGATGTTCGCCGCCCACAGTTCGGGAATGAAATGGGTGATGGCCATGATGGCTCCTTACTTTCGGATGCCCTTGAGTTCGTCGAGCTGGCCTTTGGCGTCAGCGTCGCGAATCTGGGCTGGGGACATGTTCTTCAGGTCTGCCTGAGTGAGCTGCTGCACCTTGTTCGCCGGCGCCGCATCGGCATTGGCAACCACCGATGCCGGGGCAGCGGGCGGTACGGTCTGCTTGGGTCCGCGGAACGATTGCAGGCGGTCGAGATGGGCGCGCATCTCCTCCTCGGTGTCACCGACGAGTAGATCCGCGGGCACATCGGTGCCTTCCACGATCTTCTTGGCGAGGTTGTCGCGTTCCCGCTGCTTCGTGTTTGCAGCGAGGGCAGCTTCGGCCTTTTCGGCCCGCTCCTGCCAGGTCTGCTCGTCGCGTTCCTTCTGCGCCAGCAGTTCGTCGTACTTGCGGGCCTTGTCGGCGTTCGCCTTCCGGCCCTTCTCGTTCTCGCGAGACAGCGACTTCCACTTGTCGCGTTCAGCGATGAGATCCTCCACACTGAGCGTGGGCTCACTGTCGGTGGTCTCAACCTCGGCGGTCGGGTCGTCTTGCTGGTCAACCGTTTCGGCGGCAGCAGTTTCCTCGGGCATGTTGCTCCTGACGTTTCGTCGGATGGTGCGCCGTTGCGGCGCTCAAAATCCCCGCACTGGTGTGCGAGGGAAGCTCTAGGCGGCTTTGAAGTTCTGGTCCCGCCATGTGAGGACGGGGCCGATCTCTCCGTGGTCGCGGACCAGGAGAAGTTTCTGGTAGTCGTGGGCGGCGCGATTGTCGGCGCCGGTAAGTTCCCGCACCTGCTTGTGTGTGTCCTCGAGTAGATCCGGATCGATCACCCGGTCGCCGTTCCAATCCGACTTCACGGAGCGACCGAACAGTCACATCCAGGGTGTATGGGCGACAGGTCACCAACGTGATAGCGCTGAGTAGAGGCGATGACACAGAGAGCACAGTTCTTGGGGCCGTTCAGCACCCGCCGGTACGCCTTGACTCCAGCAGCCTGGAGGGACGCGTCGGCCTGCCGTACCTTCGCCATCTGCATGTCCGTCGCCACCAGATGCATCAACCGTGTGGCCCCGGCCGCGACTGCCGCATCCAGCGGTGCGGATTCGGAAAGGTCGGCCCATACCTGCTCAAAAGGCCTCCGGTACAACAGTTCGGGGTCCACCCCACGGCCACGGGTAACCCCGTCTCGATCCACTGGAAGCGGAACTCCACCTGATACAGCACGGGCAATATAACTGGACGTCAGATTCGCGACTTGAAGTTGTCCCGCCGTCACCATCGGCACCAGTCGGGCAATCAGCCTCTCTGCCTGAGCATCACGGAACGCGGGAAGCCCACCCCAGATTGCGTTGGCGTAGTTCATCACCCGCGCGCGGACGTCCGCAACGGCCTGTTGGTAGCCGATCAGAAGGCGATCAGACTCGGGCATTCGCGTTGTCCACGAAACTCATCAGCTGCTCGTCAGCCAGATCTAAGGCATCCTGCTCGATCTGCTCCGGCGAGTAGCCAAGAATGTTGCGGGCAATCGACTTCCATGACTCCCCCGCACCCTTCGCCTTCACCGCGGCGTCATACTTCTCCGACAGCGACACGTGATCCGGCGGTTCCCACGACAAGGAGATCGTCTCCTCGGTCTCAAACCCCTCGATACGCAAAGCTTTCGAGATGATCGCCGACAAGCCCGTATCAACCACGTCAAGTCGGTCACGCGCCTTCAGGATCAACGCTTCCTTCATCGCAGCAGAGCCGGTAGCCGACTGATTCTGAGAACCCGGAAGCAGCGCGGGGAACGGGGTGGCCGACATCTCCGACAGCTCCCGCAAGTCATCCTTCACACCCTCCAGAAGAGGCCTAATATCGGTGGCATCGGACTCCCACAACTCGATACCAGCAGGGATGTCCCACAACGCACCAGGCGCCGGCTCGAACACCGACGCCCAATCGATGTCGTTGCCTTCGGCGTCCTTCTGTGGCAGACCTCCCGTGAGGGCGCGCTGACGCCACGCCTGCATCGCTGATGTCACACGACGCTCGAGGATTCCCGCGTTGATGCGGGTGATGGTGTCGAGATGGGGTTCGAACTCACCCATTCCGAGCGGGTTGTTCAACACCACCACCGGCGGCCCCTCGCCGGTGATGACGAACTCTGTCGCCGCATCCCACTGATCCGAACTGGCACGGTTGTTGCGGATGCGCCGCTCCACCACCTCGGCAGGGTTTACCCACACCGAACGGCTGAACAGCTGCCAGCCGATCTGACACCACACGATCGCAAAGTCTGTTTCCGCATCCGAGTCACGCCACCAACGGATCGCGGCGCGCGCCTTCCACGGCTGCAACGGGTCAGTCGCCGCGTACATCATTTCCGGTGAGTCCGCCGTGATGACGGCGTGCCCATTGTCCCCGACCCATGCAGTCATGTAGCTGGTGGCGTAATTCAGCATGTGATGGGTGGCTTCCTTAGCGACCACACCTTTGATGCGGTTATCGCGCCAGATCCTTTGCGCCGCAGCCACCACATCACTGTCGGTGTTGGAGCCAACATCAATACCGTTGGGGATCAGCCGCTCCGCCAAGGATGACGAGATCTTCGTCGCCAGGTTGACGCGCGACTGCCGCTGAAAACGCTGCCACGACGCCCGCACATTCTTACCCATCTCAGGGAGCGGGGCGTCGCCGTCAACGTAGCGACGCAGCAGACTGATTCGCGGCTGCGCAGCATCCAAACGGGCTGTGAGGACGGGGAGCCATTCGGCCGGCGTCACCGGAATCATGCACCACCCCTCTCAGTAGATGCGACGTGGCATTCCGACCGGCCTTGGCGGTCGAGCCCCTGACTTGCGTGCGTCCAGACAGGCTTTCCACGACAGCACCGACGCCATCGCGGCATCAAACTTGAGGTCAGCCCGACCATCTTGCTTCTGGAGGACATCCAAGGGTTTCCCCTCGTCGTCCACGATCTTCAGTTCCTTGCGGCCCGCGTTTCCGAGGTGCCTGACAAAGTCCTCGTGGCTGTGTTCGCCACCGAATGTGATCGACCCCGAGTCGATGGCTTCCCGATACTCGCGCAGCGTGTACGCCATCGGCTTCACTCGGGCGGTCCACCACTCCTCCACCCGGTCAGGCCATTTCGCAGCCCACGAGCCGACCGTTTCGGTCCAGTGTGGGGGTCGGCGTACATCTTCCACACCGCATACCGGGTCATGGCGTCCTCGACGGCGGCGGTCACCTCAAGCTTCTTGACTTCCCAACCGTCGTCTTCTAGGTCGTCATCGTCGGGCGTTCCCACAACCCAGCAACTCCTGCAACCCGGTGTCGATGCTCGTCGCCACCAACGCGGTAGCGTCACGGAACCGGGCGCCATCGAAACCGAGAGTGATGAACCCGCCCTTAGGGATGCGCTCCCCTGAGCGGCACAAACCCGTTTGATCTTCTTCATGTCAAACGCCTGGTCGCCCTGACGTTTCCACCGGTTCAACCACACCCGCTCGAGATACGGCCCATCGCGCCAGGGCGATCCCACTTCGAAGCGATCTCGTCGAACTGGCCCGGACCGAACTCGCCGATCGGGCGGTCGCCTCAGCGATCGCCCGAATCCGCTCGTCCTTATCCGACAGATCCCGTTCGGGATCGTCATCCGTGCGATACAGATAGAACAAGTCCGGACGCTGAATTTTGCCTTCAGCGATCTGCGTGGCCTCGATGTGAATCTCTTCAGCCACCGAACCCTGACCGGGTTGACCGGCAGTCCCCACATACAACGACCACGGATCATCCAGCGGACGTTTCGGCAGGTTCGCATCCATCGTCTGGTGCGCCTTCAACTGCCGCGGCAAATACAGCCGGTGCGGCTCATCGAAACAGTTCATCGTCGTACGAGCGCCGTCACGAGACCCTGGGTTGTTCGACAATGCGACCGCTTTGCCGTCAGCACGACCGTGATCATTCAGCCGCACAATCCGATCCAACGTCGAATCGAACAGGTCCGCATCAGGGCCTTCTTCGACGATGTACTTCAAAGCGCCGTAAGCAAGTTCCTCAACCTGCTCCACCGACACCGCCAACATCGGAATGTACGGCGAGTTCACCGGCCTACCCACCGGATTCCCCGAGGCATCCCACCCGTCAAACCGGGTCGGCCCCTCCGGATGAAGCTCACAGAACGCTAGGAGCGCCTGCTTCTCTGTCTTCGCCAACCCCTTGCGGACTGACAGTCCAACCCGTTTGAACCGACGACGTCCCTCCCAAGGATGACCTTTCGGGAACACCTCGAAAGCACGATGGATGAACGCCCGAAACTCCGGGTCAATCTCGTACGGCTCCCCCTGCAACGAACCCGGGCCATAGATCGCACGATCCTCGATCAGATCGCATATCTGCGGCCCCAGGGTTGGCCAGGGTTCCGGGTCTGGACCCGGAACGACCAGCAGCACGGGTCACACGGCGTAGAGACTCGAGCGCGGATCATCCTTCGGAGGATTCTTCCGCTGCGGCACCGACGTTTCCCGCCGGCGCTTGCCACGGTTCTCCACCTCGTCGACATGCTCAACCTCGGCCCGCAGACGCATCAGCGCCAGCGGATTCAACCCGAGACGGTCAGACAACTGCCGCGCCTCCGCAGCAGCCTTCAGGTCGCCCTGCTCGGCACGAACCTTCCACCGCACATATTGCGCAACCTCACGATGCGTATGGGACTCTTCCCAGATCACCGCCTGAGGCGTCGACCACAGATCCGCCCACAACGCCTTCTCTGCATCAGTGGCCTGCTCAATCTGCAACTGCAACTGGGCCACCAGCAGTTCATTCTTGTTCAGATCGCGCCGCAGCCGGCCC
>NZ_FNLM01000013.1 GCF_900105725.1 Gordonia westfalica | reverse complement strand
CTCGTCGCCGACGGTTCGAGGTCGCCCGGGCCGGGGTTCGTCGAGCAACCCTCGCAGCGGTGCTCGACGAACCGGCCTCGCCATCGCCGCACGGTACCTCGGTTGAGGCCGAGTCGTTGTGCCACTTCGGTATTCGACCCCCATCTGCGGCAGCGAGAACGATTCGTGATCGCATCGCCAAACCCGAGGCCGTCGTTCGCCGACGCGCCCACCCTTCGAGCTCACGGCGCTCGTCATCGGTCAGAACAATATCCACTGCTCGCGGACCCCGGGTTGCCATTCCCCAGTCTATCAACCGAATGACAATTAATGACTCAGGACACTAGACCACCACCGCCGCCGTTCCCGGCAGGGATGTGGTGGGTGAATAGCCGAACGATGTCGAGATCCCACCCTGCCCTGGGGTCGTGGTGATATGGGTGCCGAAACTGACGGATTGCCATTCGTGCCAACGACGTAAGGCGTACTCGAATCCACTGATTCGGGTCGAGTTGCTGGAAAATGTATCACCGCCGAGGCCGCCAGCTGCGCGGGTGGTGGTACTGGAGGTGCCGTCCGAACCGTTCTTCCCACATCCGATGAGACCCACGATCAGTTCGGTGATGTTTTTCAGTTTCGTCCACGTACCCGACGTGACCTTGGTTTCCACGTTGTAGCCGTTGAGGACGGCGTCAGCGATGGCCTGGATCGTGTACTGAACCTCTTGCGGATCACCAACCGAACCGCCACCAAACCAGCCATTGAAAATGCCGTTGATGATCGGACGCAATGTTCGCCGTCGCCGCATGAGCCAACAACCGATCACATCAACCGCTCACCCATATGCTTAAACTTCGGATTGAACTGGTTGTACGCGTAGTCATCCCAGAACGCCTGATCGCATTCGCGAACTGCGACAGGCCTGACGTGCACCGTTCGGCGGTTCGCGGGCAGAAGTATTTGCCCGGTACACCAGCACCGGGCTGATCTGGAGCTGTAATGGCTAACTCACCCCTTCGATCATGCGGGCCAACCGCTTAGCGTGGCCACCACCGTCGTAGTCCGTGGAATGCGCAGTGCCGAGATAGTTGCGGATGTCCTCCCCGCACGCGCGAAATCGGCCAGCGGAACGGATTCCACCACGGCTGCGCCACCGCCAGACGTTCAGCGGTCTTGAACGCCCAGGCGCGGGCGGCCTCGGTGTGCGCACCGACATCCACCCGGTTAGGTCGGCGACCGTGCGCAGCGGTGAACCTAGCGGCAGGTCGGCGATCGGATCACCCGGCGCCCACTCGGTGAACCGAGGCCGCGGGACGTGCAGCGCCCCGGCGATCCCGGACCGGCCGTGATGCACCGGCGTGTGCGGGTCGCCCAGCGTCGCGACGGCGAGCACCTGATGGCGAGGCGCCGAGGCAGGATGTCGCGCGCGTACTTCACTGCGACCGCCGCGCCCGCACTGTAGCCGCCGACGACCACGAGTTCGCGGGATTCGGTGACAGCTCGATCCAACGCTGCCGCGCCGATCGCTTTCGACTCCTCATACGACAGGTCGCCCATGCCGGTCGCCGGGCCGAAGTCGGCCGGGTACGGCACATACGTGAACTTCACCTTGCGGGGGTCGAGCGCGCGGCGCAGCGCCTCCGACGCGGGGAGCCGCCGCGGGGTGCCCAAGTTCCGTCGACCCAGAGAAGTTCGATCATGACCGTCCTGCCCACCATGCTCGGATCTCGTCGCGCCACACTTGCCATGGCCGGCGGAAGTCGCCTGCCGCCCAACGGTCACGGCGGTCTTGTACTGCAACACCAGCAGCATCACCAGGAGCGCGAGCATCATCACGGCGCCACCCGAGTACAGGATGAATCGAATCCACGCCCGCCCCGGATAGTCAGTACCCGCCCACACTGACGCCGAGATCTGGAGAAAGACCAGCACATCAGGGTCGACTTGCCTAGGTAGATGAGTGACACCCGCTCCTTCCACCAGTACTGCCATGCGGCGTAGCAGATGGTGTAGACGGTGGCCAGCACGGCGAGCACCACAAGTGCCCAGTCGGCTATCAGCTCCACTAGTTCAGCCTTCCGAAGATCAGCTCGGCCCAGTGGTTGCGTTCCAACTGGTCACGAAGCTCCCGCTGTACCGGCCGCGCCCGTTCGGCGAGCCGTGCGCTTTCGGACCGGGCTTCTTCGGCCGATCGCGCGTTTCGCTTCGAGCGCGCATCAACTTCGTGCGCGCTCGCCCCCTTGGTCTTGAATCCCCACATCAGTTGGACTCCAAGCTCTCTCGCAGTGCCTTCGACTGGCTCGCGATGAGCTGGCCGGCGACATTCCACTCGGCCATCGTCTGCGCGTTGCGCGCGTTGGTCTCGAGGAGGTCGGCGATGGTCTTGGCGTCGCGCTCGGCCGCGGTCTTGTAGATCGAGATCTCCGATCCCCATACGATCCAGCCACGGGCGAAGGCGATACCGAGCACGAGCGCCATGCCGACGACGACCCCCACCACGCCGATGTCACTCAGCGCGGCGGGGTTCATCCAAGCGCTGGCGCTCGAGGTCACGGTCATCGGCCGAGGTTGACTTCGCGCTCGACGCCGTCAGCGGGAAGCTCAATACCTGCCAACACCTTCGGTGTGACCTGCGGGCGGGTGAACAGGAATCCGAGAGCAATCGTGGAGACCGCGAGGATGGCGCCCTGTTGCTGCTCGCTGAGGTTCAAGCCGAACGCAACGACCAGCGGCACCGCGGTCTGAACGACCGCGACGAGCGCCGGGTACACGCTCTCCTTCACCGAGATCACCACGAGCAGACCGAGCACCGCGTTGACCGCGGCCATGAACACGCCCTGAGTCTCGGTGGGGATGTTGAACCCGAACGTGGTCAGCAGAACCAGGATGGCTGAGACGAGGGAGGTCCAGGCGGCGGGCTCGCGGCCGAGGACAAGACGAGGGGTGGGTACAGACATGACGAGAACTCCTTCTGTGGGTGCGGCTCAGGCCGCGATGAGGTCGACTGCTTCGACGGCCAGCGGGATGCCGGCCGCGTTGACGAGAGTGAGATCCTTCGCGGCGTCGCCGATCTTCTTCACCGCGCCTGAGGGGTCCCACTCGAGGACGCCGTGCTCGAACGCCTGACGCTTGCCGCCCGTGCCGTTCGAGATCTCGTCCGACGTCGGCCAGCCGAGCGGGCCCTTCTCGTAGCCCTCGAGCGCCCAGCGCTGGCCGATGACGCCTTCACGACGTGGTGGTCCTTGCCGTCCTTGCGGTAGAGCACGCCACCCTGGAACGCCATGACTGCGCCGTCGGCGAGCTTGGTGAAGTCGCGCACCGGGAAGCCGAGTTCGCCGGTCTCCCACTTGCGCTCGGCGTACGCCTCGAACAGGCCGCCGTGCGGGATGGCGTGCGCGCCGGTCGCCGGGTGAAAGTAGATGTGCGCGTTCTCGTACTCGACGAACCGGCCCTTACCGTCGCGGCCGACCTTGCGCTCACCCCCGGCGCCGGGCTTCGCCTTACGGACGCCGACCCACGGATTCTCCTTGGCCTCGAGCTCGATCATGTTCATGACCACGAGCGGCTTATCCGGTGCCTGGAGGAGCCGCTGACGGAACAGCTTCATGTCGAGGTTCCCGGGTCCCACTTGCCCTGGATCGCGCCGTACTCCTTGTGCGCGACGACCTTGTTCCACGGGTTGCCGAGGCGCTTGTTGATGGCCCGGACGACCTTCAGGTATGCGCCGTACTGGGCCTCCGACCATGCCGCGGTGCCGTTGTGTGCGGCCTCGATGCCGATCGTCACGGCGTTGCCGTTGTTCGCGGGGATGCCCGGCCACGAGCCGGTGCCGCGTGCCATGCGACGCCGACGCCGCACAGCGTGACAACACCGTTCGGCGCGAGGTGGAGTTGCGACGCGAGCCCGAGAGACGAGTGCTGCGCGATACCCCGCGGCGTCTCGCCGAACGAGCCGGTGTGGTGCATGAACGGACCCCAGATAGTGCCGAAGTCGCCGTGCCCGCGTTCGAACGCGCCGGGATAGATGTCAACCTTCAGGCCCTCGGCGCGCAGCACGTCGGAAGCCAAACGGGATCAGCCATAATTGCCTCCTGTGGGCATGGGTGAATCCCCACACCCGAACGGGTGCAGGGTGAAAAGTTCTGTTGGGTTAGAGAGCTTCGGGGTTGATGCCGGCGTGCGGGAACCGTCGAACGTTCCATCCGCCTTGCGGCGCTTCACCTCCGCGGCGAACGCCACAGCCTCTGCCTGCACCACCCGCTCCTGCGTATTCGCCTGGCGGGCCTTCATCTCCTCCACCTTCGCCAGATAGTTCTGATGCTCCTCATCAGCCAGCCGGCGATCCGCTGCTCATTACGTTTCATCCGGCTCATGCGAGTCGTAACACCACTTCCCCGCAGCTTCGACGCCTCCAAGCTGTCCCCCGGTTCATAGTGCTTGATCGAATCCGCCACCAGCCGGACACCGCACTCCACCAGATGGCGGGCAACATCCACCCAATAGTCGGGTCCCATCACCAGCGGGGCACCCACCACACCAGGCAGGCCGATAAACAAACACCGACACCGCCTGCGCTTCGGCTTCACGTTCCTCATCGGACATGTCAGCCCACTGCTTGAAAGACACTGTGCCCCCTCTCCGGGGGGCCAAGCCCTACCCGGGAATGTCTAGTACGTAACGGGTCTTTCCGTAATCCCAGAATCCGCGGGATCTTGTTCTCCGCCGCGGCCTGCTGCTCGGTCCACGACTCGTCCCACAACAGGTTTGGGTCGTTGCGGAACCGCTTCAGGCGGAACAGGAACTTGTGCACCCGTTCGCCACGGAAGTAGTAGGTGTAATCCGGTCGCAGCTCGCCATCTTTGATGAAACCGCACTGCTCGTACAGGCCTCCGTCAGAGACGGCGTGGTCGGCGAATGTCACCACCCGTTGTGGTTGCATCGCAGCGACAGCGTGCTTCAGCAGCCGCGAATGCCCACCCCGCACGATCACCGAGGTGGCGAACCGCACCAACTCCACCTCAGTCTTGGTGCGCCACTTCATGCACATCACCGCGACCAACTCGCCACCATCGCGCAAACCGAACGCTTCACTCATTGCGGTCGCACCCTGAATGTGGTTGGCCTCGAGGAAGTCGCGGACCTCCACCCGATCTACCGCGGTCACGGTGAGACTGCGCGCATGTCGGCGCGGGCGTGTCTGAGGAACGCCGGCTGAATGCGCGCAGTCTCACCGTGACCGCGGTAGATCGGGTGGAGGTCCGCGACTTCCTCGAGGCCAACCACATTCAGGGTGCGACCGCAATGAGTGAAGCGTTCGGTTTGCGCGATGGTGGCGAGTTGGTCGCGGTGATGTGCATGAAGTGGCGCACCAAGACTGAGGTGGAGTTGGTGCGGTTCGCCACCTCGGTGATCGTGCGGGGTGGGCATTCGCGGCTGCTGAAGCACGCTGTCGCTGCGATGCAACCACAACGGGTGGTGACATTCGCCGACCACGCCGTCTCTGACGGAGGCCTGTACGAGCAGTGCGGTTTCATCAAAGATGGCGAGCTGCGACCGGATTACACCTACTACTTCCGTGGCGAACGGGTGCACAAGTTCCTGTTCCGCCTGAAGCGGTTCCGCAACGACCCAAACCTGTTGTGGGACGAGTCGTGGACCGAGCAGCAGGCCGCGGCGGAGAACAAGATCCCGCGGATCTGGGATTACGGAAAGACCCGTTACGTACTAGACATTCCCGGTAGGGCTTGGCCCCCGGAGAGGGGCACAGTGTCTTTCAAGCAGTGGGCTGACATGTCCGATGAGGAACGTGAAGCCGAAGCGCAGGCGGTGTCGGTGTTGTTTATCGGCCTGCCTGGTGTGGTGGGTGCCCCGCTGGTGATGGGACCCGACTATTGGGTGGATGTTGCCCGCCATCTGGTGGAGTGCGGTGTCCGGCTGGTGGCGGATTCGATCAAGCACTATGAACCGGGGGACAGCTTGGAGGCGTCGAAGGCTGCGGGGAAGTGGTGTTACGACTCGCATGAGCCGGATGAAACGTATGAGCAGCGGATCGCCCGGCTGGCTGATGAGGAGCATCAGAACTATCTGGCGAAGGTGGAGGAGATGAAGGCCCGCCAGGCGAATACGCAGGAGCGGGTGGTGCAGGCAGAGGCTGTGGCGTTCGCCGCGGAGGTGAAGCGCCGCAAGGCGGATGGAACGTTCGACGGTTCCCCGCACGCCGGCATCAACCCCGAAGCTCTCTAACCCAACAGAACTTTTCACCCTGCACCCGTTCGGGTGTGGGGATTCACCCATGCCCACAGGAGGCAATTATGGCTGATCCCGTTTGGCTTCCCGACGTGCTGCGCGCCGAGGGCCTGAAGGTTGACATCTATCCGGCGCGTTCGAACGCGGGCACGGCGACTTCGGCACTATCTGGGGTCCGTTCATGCACCACACCGGCTCGTTCGGCGAGACGCCGCGGGGTATCGCGCAGCACTCGTCTCTCGGGCTCGCGTCGCAACTCCACCTCGCGCCGAACGGTGTTGTCACGCTGTGCGGCGTCGGCGTCGCATGGCACGCGGGCACCGGCTCGTGGCCGGGCATCCCGCGAACAACGGCAACGCCGTGACGATCGGCATCGAGGCCGCACACAACGGCACCGCGGCATGGTCGGAGGCCCAGTACGGCGCATACCTGAAGGTCGTCCGGGCCATCAACAAGCGCCTCGGCAACCCGTGGAACAAGGTCGTCGCGCACAAGGAGTACGGCGCGATCCAGGGCAAGTGGGACCCGGGAACCTCGACATGAAGCTGTTCCGTCAGCGGCTCCTCCAGGCACCGGATAAGCCGCTCGTGGTCATGAACATGATCGAGCTCGAGGCCAAGGAGAATCCGTGGGTCGGCGTCCGTAAGGCGAAGCCCGGCGCCGGGGGTGAGCGCAAGGTCGGCCGCGACGGTAAGGGCCGGTTCGTCGAGTACGAGAACGCGCACATCTACTTTCACCCGGCGACCGGCGCGCACGCCATCCCGCACGGCGGCCTGTTCGAGGCGTACGCCGAGCGCAAGTGGGAGACCGGCGAACTCGGCTTCCCGGTGCGCGACTTCACCAAGCTCGCCGACGGCGCAGTCATGGCGTTCCAGGGTGGCGTGCTCTACCGCAAGGACGGCAAGGACCACCACGTCGTGAAGGGCGTCATCGGCCAGCGCTGGGCGCTCGAGGGCTACGAGAAGGGCCCGCTCGGCTGGCCGACGTCGGACGAGATCTCGAACGGCACGGGCGGCAAGCGTCAGGCGTTCGAGCACGGCGTCCTCGAGTGGGACCCCTCAGGCGCGGTGAAGAAGATCGGCGACGCCGCGAAGGATCTCACTCTCGTCAACGCGGCCGGCATCCCGCTGGCCGTCGAAGCAGTCGACCTCATCGCGGCCTGAGCCGCACCCACAGAAGGAGTTCTCGTCATGTCTGTACCCACCCCTCGTCTTGTCCTCGGCCGCGAGCCCGCCGCCTGGACCTCCCTCGTCTCAGCCATCCTGGTTCTGCTGACCACGTTCGGGTTCAACATCCCCACCGAGACTCAGGGCGTGTTCATGGCCGCGGTCAACGCGGTGCTCGGTCTGCTCGTGGTGATCTCGGTGAAGGAGAGCGTGTACCCGGCGCTCGTCGCGGTCGTTCAGACCGCGGTGCCGCTGGTCGTTGCGTTCGGCTTGAACCTCAGCGAGCAGCAACAGGGCGCCATCCTCGCGGTCTCCACGATTGCTCTCGGATTCCTGTTCACCCGCCCGCAGGTCACACCGAAGGTGTTGGCAGGTATTGAGCTTCCCGCTGACGGCGTCGAGCGCGAAGTCAACCTCGGCCGATGACCGTGACCTCGAGCGCCAGCGCTTGGATGAACCCCGCCGCGCTGAGTGACATCGGCGTGGTGGGGGTCGTCGTCGGCATGGCGCTCGTGCTCGGTATCGCCTTCGCCCGTGGCTGGATCGTATGGGGATCGGAGATCTCGATCTACAAGACCGCGGCCGAGCGCGACGCCAAGACCATCGCCGACCTCCTCGAGACCAACGCGCGCAACGCGCAGACGATGGCCGAGTGGAATGTCGCCGGCCAGCTCATCGCGAGCCAGTCGAAGGCACTGCGAGAGAGCTTGGAGTCCAACTGATGTGGGGATTCAAGACCAAGGGGGCGAGCGCGCACGAAGTTGATGCGCGCTCGAAGCGAAACGCGCGATCGGCCGAAGAAGCCCGGTCCGAAAGCGCACGGCTCGCCGAACGGGCGCGGCCGGTACAGCGGGAGCTTCGTGACCAGTTGGAACGCAACCACTGGGCCGAGCTGATCTTCGGAAGGCTGAACTAGTGGAGCTGATAGCCGACTGGGCACTTGTGGTGCTCGCCGTGCTGGCCACCGTCTACACCATCTGCTACGCCGCATGGCAGTACTGGTGGAAGGAGCGGGTGTCACTCATCTACCTAGGCAAGTCGACCCTGATGTCGCTGGTCTTTCTCCAGATCTCGGCGTCAGTGTGGGCGGGTACTGACTATCCGGGGCGGGCGTGGATTCGATTCATCCTGTACTCGGGTGGCGCCGTGATGATGCTCGCGCTCCTGGTGATGCTGCTGGTGTTGCAGTACAAGACCCGCCGTGACCGTTGGGCGGCAGGCGACTTCCGCCGGCCATGGCAAGTGTGGCGCGACGAGATCCGAGCATGGTGGCAGGACGGTCATGATCGAACTTCTCTGGGTCGACGGAACTTGGGCACCCCGCGGCGGCTCCCCCGCGTCGGAGGCGCTGCGCCGCGCGCTCGACCCCCGCAAGGTGAAGTTCACGTATGTGCCGTACCCGGCCGACTTCGGCCCGGCGACCGGCATGGGCGACCTGTCGTATGAGGAGTCGAAAGCGATCGGCGCGGCAGCGTTGGATCGAGCTGTCACCGAATCCCGCGAACTCGTGGTCGTCGGCGGCTACAGTGCGGGCGCGGCGGTCGCAGTGAAGTACGCGCGCGACATCCTGCCTCGGCGGCCTCGCCATCAGGTGCTCGCCGTCGCGACGCTGGGCGACCCGCACACGCCGGTGCATCACGGCCGGTCCGGGATCGCCGGGGCGCTGCACGTCCCGCGGCCTCGGTTCACCGAGTGGGCGCCGGGTGATCCGATCGCCGACCTGCCGCTAGGTTCACCGCTGCGCACGGTCGCCGACCTAACCGGGTGGATGTCGGTGCGCACACCCGAGGCCGCCGCGCCTGGGCGTTCAAGACCGCTGAACGTCTGGCGGTGGCGCAGCCGTGGTGGAATCCGTTCCGCTGGCCCGATTTCGCGCGTGCGGGGAGGACATCCGCAACTATCTCGGCACTGCGCATTCCACGGACTACGACGGTGGTGGCCACGCTAAGCGGTTGGCCCGCATGATCGAAGGGGTGAGTTAGCCATTACAGCTCCAGATCAGCCCGGTGCTGGTGTACCGGGCAAATACTTCCTGCCGCGAACCGCCCGAACGGTGCCACGTCAGGCCTGTCGCAGTTCGCGAATGCGGATCAGGCGTTCTGGGATGACTACGCGTACAACCAGTTCAATCCGAAGTTTAAGCATATGGGTGAGCCCGGTTGATGTGATCCGGTTGTTGGCTCATGCGGCGACGGCGAACATTGCGTCGATCATCAACGGCATTTTCAATGGCTGGTTTGGTGGCGGTTCGGTTGGTGATCCGCAAGAGGTTCAGTACACGATCCAGGCCATCGCTGACGCCGTCCTCAACGGCTACAACGTGGAAACCAAGGTCACGTCGGGTACGTGGACGAAACCTGAAAACATCACCGAACTGATCGTGGGTCTCATCGGATGTGGGAAGAACGGTTCGGACGGGCACCTCCAGTACCACACCCGCGCAGCTGGCGGCCTCGGCGGTGGATACATTTTCCAGCAACTCGACCCGAATCAGTGGATTCGAGTACGCCTTACGTCGTTGGCACGAATGGCAATCCGTCCAGTTTCGGCACCCATATCA
>NZ_FNLM01000012.1 GCF_900105725.1 Gordonia westfalica | reverse complement strand
GCGGATCGATCTCAACGACGGAGAGGGCACCTCGAGGTGCCGGCCAGCCAGTCGGGGTGGTGGGAGTGCCGTTCCTGCGGGAATCTGTGGCAGGAGTCGCAGTCGTCTCGGCGGTTGCGGAAGTGGTGCCGCAAGTGTGCTGGTAAGCAGGGCGCTGAGGTTAACCGCGGCAACGCGGCCACGGCATCCCGGATCGCTGTCCACCTGCAAGGTGAGTGGATCGACGAGAAGCCGCACACTTCGGTGTCGGCGAAGTCGAACTACAAAGCAGCGTGGCGGTGTGGACGTGTGGGCATGAGTGGCGGGCGACGGTGAAGAACCGGAGCAACGGCTCAGGATGCCCACGGTGTTACCGGCTCTCAGATAAGACCGGTGCGGCGTCCGCACGGTCACGGGCCGCTGCCAAGTCAGATCCACTATCGGACTATCCGATCGCCGCCTGGTGGTCAGATCGCAACCCGCACACCCCGGAGGGAGTGAGCCGCGGCTCCGCGGAACCGGCATGGTGGAACTGCTCCACTGCGGGACGGAGTTCTCGCGAACGCCGAAAGGAATCCGGGGCGAGCGGTGCAATGCGAGGCTTGCTCGTACACACACCGCGGCACCAGCTATTGCAGCGAACGCAGCAACCGCCAATCCGCTCAGCGAGGAGCTACGCGGACAGCTCGTGGACCCCGCCCTTGGTGTCACGTCGGCGGGGTCGAACACGAAGTTGCAGTGGGTGTGCGCTGACGGGCACATGTGGTGGGCTGCACCGAAGGACCGAGGGCGGGGCAACGGGTGTCCCGCTTGTGCGAAGCACATTTCTCGAGCCGAAATCGAGGTCGCCGACTTTGTGCGGACGCTCACCGGCGACGGTGGTCACCAGCACGCGGTCGGTGATCGCACCCACAACGAACTCGACATCTATCATCCCGTCGAAGAACATCGCGGTCGAGTTCAACGGCCTGTACTGGCATTCGGAGGACGCCGGGAAGGACCGCCACTACCACAGCGGAAGTGGCAGCGGTGCGCCGACAAGGGCATCCAGATGGTGACTGTGTGGGAAGACGACTGGCGTGACCGCCGGGACATTCTGCCAAACGCATGATCGCCCGCAAGCTGGGCGTGTCTCAGGAACGCCGGCTGAATGCGCGCAGTCTCACCGTGACCGCGGTAGAATCGGGTGGAGGTCCGCGACTTCCTCGAGGCCAACCACATTCAGGGTGCGACCGCAATGAGTGAAGCGTTCGGTTTGCGCGATGGTGGCGAGTTGGTCGCGGTGATGTGCATGAAGTGGCGCACCAAGACTGAGGTGGAGTTGGTGCGGTTCGCCACCTCGGTGATCGTGCGGGGTGGGCATTCGCGGCTGCTGAAGCACGCTGTCGCTGCGATGCAACCACAACGGGTGGTGACATTCGCCGACCACGCCGTCTCTGACGGAGGCCTGTACGAGCAGTGCGGTTTCATCAAAGATGGCGAGCTGCGACCGGATTACACCTACTACTTCTCGTGTGGCGAACGGGTGCACAAAGTTCCTGTTCCGCCTGAAGCGGTTCCGCAACGACCCAAACCTGTTGTGGGACGAGTCGTGGACCGAGCAGCAGGCCGCGGCGGAGAACAAGATCCCGCGGATCTGGGATTACGGAAAGACCCGTTAACGTACTAGACATTCCCGGTAGGGCTTGGCCCCCCGGAGAGGGGGCACAGTGTCTTTCAAGCAGTGGGCTGACATGTCCGATGAGGAACGTGAAGCCGAAGCGCAGGCGGTGTCGGTGTTGTTTATCGGCCTGCCTGGTGTGGTGGGTGCCCCGCTGGTGATGGGACCCGACTATTGGGTGGATGTTGCCCGCCATCTGGTGGAGTGCGGTGTCCGGCTGGTGGCGGATTCGATCAAGCACTATGAACCGGGGACAGCTTGGAGGCGTCGAAGGCTGCGGGGAAGTGGTGTTACGACTCGCATGAGCCGGATGAAACGTATGAGCAGCGGATCGCCCGGCTGGCTGATGAGGAGCATCAGAAATATCTGGCGAAGGTGGAGGAGATGAAGGCCCGCCAGGCGAATACGCAGGAGCGGGTGGTGCAGGCAGAGGCTGTGGCGTTCGCCGCGGAGGTGAAGCGCCGCAAGGCGGATGGAACGTTCGACGGTTCCCCGCACGCCGGCATCAACCCCGAAGCTCTCTAACCCAACAGAACTTTTCACCCTGCACCCGTTCGGGTGTGGGGATTCACCATGCCCACAGGAGGCAATTATGGCTGATCCCGTTTGGCTTCCCGACGTGCTGCGCGCCGAGGGCCTGAAGGTTGACATCTATCCCGGCGCGTTCGAACGCGGGCACGGCGACTTCGGCACTATCTGGGGTCCGTTCATGCACCACACCGGCTCGTTCGGCGAGACGCCGCGGGTATCGCGCAGCACTCGTCTCTCGGGCTCGCGTCGCAACTCCACCTCGCGCCGAACGGTGTTGTCACGCTGTGCGGCGTCGGCGTCGCATGGCACGCGGGCACCGGCTCGTGGCCGGGCATCCCCGCGAACAACGGCAACGCCGTGACGATCGGCATCGAGGCCGCACACAACGGCACCGCGGCATGGTCGGAGGCCCAGTACGGCGCATACCTGAAGGTCGTCCGGGCCATCAACAAGCGCCTCGGCAACCCGTGGAACAAGGTCGTCGCGCACAAGGAGTACGGCGCGATCCAGGGCAAGTGGGACCCCGGGAACCTCGACATGAAGCTGTTCCGTCAGCGGCTCCTCCAGGCACCGGATAAGCCGCTCGTGGTCATGAACATGATCGAGCTCGAGGCCAAGGAGAATCCGTGGGTCGGCGTCCGTAAGGCGAAGCCCGGCGCCGGGGGTGAGCGCAAGGTCGGCCGCGACGGTAAGGGCCGGTTCGTCGAGTACGAGAACGCGCACATCTACTTTCACCCGGCGACCGGCGCGCACGCCATCCCGCACGGCGGCCTGTTCGAGGCGTACGCCGAGCGCAAGTGGGAGACCGGCGAACTCGGCTTCCCGGTGCGCGACTTCACCAAGCTCGCCGACGGCGCAGTCATGGCGTTCCAGGGTGGCGTGCTCTACCGCAAGGACGGCAAGGACCACCACGTCGTGAAGGGCGTCATCGGCCAGCGCTGGGCGCTCGAGGGCTACGAGAAGGGCCCGCTCGGCTGGCCGACGTCGGACGAGATCTCGAACGGCACGGGCGGCAAGCGTCAGGCGTTCGAGCACGGCGTCCTCGAGTGGGACCCCTCAGGCGCGGTGAAGAAGATCGGCGACGCCGCGAAGGATCTCACTCTCGTCAACGCGGCCGGCATCCCGCTGGCCGTCGAAGCAGTCGACCTCATCGCGGCCTGAGCCGCACCCACAGAAGGAGTTCTCGTCATGTCTGTACCCACCCCTCGTCTTGTCCTCGGCCGCGAGCCCGCCGCCTGGACCTCCCTCGTCTCAGCCATCCTGGTTCTGCTGACCACGTTCGGGTTCAACATCCCCACCGAGACTCAGGGCGTGTTCATGGCCGCGGTCAACGCGGTGCTCGGTCTGCTCGTGGTGATCTCGGTGAAGGAGAGCGTGTACCCGGCGCTCGTCGCGGTCGTTCAGACCGCGGTGCCGCTGGTCGTTGCGTTCGGCTTGAACCTCAGCGAGCAGCAACAGGGCGCCATCCTCGCGGTCTCCACGATTGCTCTCGGATTCCTGTTCACCCGCCCGCAGGTCACACCGAAGGTGTTGGCAGGTATTGAGCTTCCCGCTGACGGCGTCGAGCGCGAAGTCAACCTCGGCCGATGACCGTGACCTCGAGCGCCAGCGCTTGGATGAACCCCGCCGCGCTGAGTGACATCGGCGTGGTGGGGGTCGTCGTCGGCATGGCGCTCGTGCTCGGTATCGCCTTCGCCCGTGGCTGGATCGTATGGGGATCGGAGATCTCGATCTACAAGACCGCGGCCGAGCGCGACGCCAAGACCATCGCCGACCTCCTCGAGACCAACGCGCGCAACGCGCAGACGATGGCCGAGTGGAATGTCGCCGGCCAGCTCATCGCGAGCCAGTCGAAGGCACTGCGAGAGAGCTTGGAGTCCAACTGATGTGGGGATTCAAGACCAAGGGGGCGAGCGCGCACGAAGTTGATGCGCGCTCGAAGCGAAACGCGCGATCGGCCGAAGAAGCCCGGTCCGAAAGCGCACGGCTCGCCGAACGGGCGCGGCCGGTACAGCGGGAGCTTCGTGACCAGTTGGAACGCAACCACTGGGCCGAGCTGATCTTCGGAAGGCTGAACTAGTGGAGCTGATAGCCGACTGGGCACTTGTGGTGCTCGCCGTGCTGGCCACCGTCTACACCATCTGCTACGCCGCATGGCAGTACTGGTGGAAGGAGCGGGTGTCACTCATCTACCTAGGCAAGTCGACCCTGATGTCGCTGGTCTTTCTCCAGATCTCGGCGTCAGTGTGGGCGGGTACTGACTATCCGGGGCGGGCGTGGATTCGATTCATCCTGTACTCGGGTGGCGCCGTGATGATGCTCGCGCTCCTGGTGATGCTGCTGGTGTTGCAGTACAAGACCCGCCGTGACCGTTGGGCGGCAGGCGACTTCCGCCGGCCATGGCAAGTGTGGCGCGACGAGATCCGAGCATGGTGGGCAGGACGGTCATGATCGAACTTCTCTGGGTCGACGGAACTTGGGCACCCCGCGGCGGCTCCCCCGCGTCGGAGGCGCTGCGCCGCGCGCTCGACCCCCGCAAGGTGAAGTTCACGTATGTGCCGTACCCGGCCGACTTCGGCCCGGCGACCGGCATGGGCGACCTGTCGTATGAGGAGTCGAAAGCGATCGGCGCGGCAGCGTTGGATCGAGCTGTCACCGAATCCCGCGAACTCGTGGTCGTCGGCGGCTACAGTGCGGGCGCGGCGGTCGCAGTGAAGTACGCGCGCGACATCCTGCCTCGGCGGCCTCGCCATCAGGTGCTCGCCGTCGCGACGCTGGGCGACCCGCACACGCCGGTGCATCACGGCCGGTCCGGGATCGCCGGGGCGCTGCACGTCCCGCGGCCTCGGTTCACCGAGTGGGCGCCGGGTGATCCGATCGCCGACCTGCCGCTAGGTTCACCGCTGCGCACGGTCGCCGACCTAACCGGGTGGATGTCGGTGCGCACACCCGAGGCCGCCCGCGCCTGGGCGTTCAAGACCGCTGAACGTCTGGCGGTGGCGCAGCCGTGGTGGAATCCGTTCCGCTGGCCCGATTTCGCGCGTGCGGGGGAGGACATCCGCAACTATCTCGGCACTGCGCATTCCACGGACTACGACGGTGGTGGCCACGCTAAGCGGTTGGCCCGCATGATCGAAGGGGTGAGTTAGCCATTACAGCTCCAGATCAGCCCGGTGCTGGTGTACCGGGCAAATACTTCCTGCCCGCGAACCGCCCGAACGGTGCCACGTCAGGCCTGTCGCAGTTCGCGAATGCGGATCAGGCGTTCTGGGATGACTACGCGTACAACCAGTTCAATCCGAAGTTTAAGCATATGGGTGAGCCGGTTGATGTGATCCGGTTGTTGGCTCATGCGGCGACGGCGAACATTGCGTCGATCATCAACGGCATTTTCAATGGCTGGTTTGGTGGCGGTTCGGTTGGTGATCCGCAAGAGGTTCAGTACACGATCCAGGCCATCGCTGACGCCGTCCTCAACGGCTACAACGTGGAAACCAAGGTCACGTCGGGTACGTGACGAAACTGAAAACATCACGAACTGATCGTGGTCTCATCGATGTGGGAACGGTTCGACGGCACTCAGTACCACCGCGCGCTGGCGGCCGGCGGGATACTTCCGCAACTCGACCCGACGGATTCATCGCCACGCGTGGCGACTCGTCAGTTCGGGTCGAGTTGCTGGTGTATCCACCGCGAGGCCGCCGCGCGCGGGTGGTGGACGGAGTGCGTCCGAACCGTTCCCACATCGATGAGACCACGATCAGTCGGTGATGTTTCAGGTTCGTCCACGACCCGACGTGACCTGGTCCACGTTGTAGCCGTTGAGGACGGCGTCAGCGATGCCTGGATCGTGTACTGAACCTCTTGCGGATCACCAACCGAACCGCCACCAAACCAGCCATTGAAAATGCCGTTGATGATCGACGCAATGTTCGCCGTCGCCGCATGAGCCAACAACCGGATCACATCAACCGGCTCACCCATATGCTTAAACTTCGGATTGAACTGGTTGTACGCGTAGTCATCCCAGAACGCCTGATCCGCATTCGCGAACTGCGACAGGCCTGACGTGGCACCGTTCGGGCGGTTCGCGGGCAGGAAGTATTTGCCCGGTACACCAGCACCGGGCTGATCTGGAGCTGTAATGGCTAACTCACCCCTTCGATCATGCGGGCCAACCGCTTAGCGTGGCCACCACCGTCGTAGTCCGTGGAATGCGCAGTGCCGAGATAGTTGCGGATGTCCTCCCCCGCACGCGCGAAATCGGGCCAGCGGAACGGATTCCACCACGGCTGCGCCACCGCCAGACGTTCAGCGGTCTTGAACGCCCAGGCGCGGGCGGCCTCGGGTGTGCGCACCGACATCCACCCGGTTAGGTCGGCGACCGTGCGCAGCGGTGAACCTAGCGGCAGGTCGGCGATCGGATCACCCGGCGCCCACTCGGTGAACCGAGGCCGCGGGACGTGCAGCGCCCCGGCGATCCCGGACCGGCCGTGATGCACCGGCGTGTGCGGGTCGCCCAGCGTCGCGACGGCGAGCACCTGATGGCGAGGCCGCCGAGGCAGGATGTCGCGCGCGTACTTCACTGCGACCGCCGCGCCCGCACTGTAGCCGCCGACGACCACGAGTTCGCGGGATTCGGTGACAGCTCGATCCAACGCTGCCGCGCCGATCGCTTTCGACTCCTCATACGACAGGTCGCCCATGCCGGTCGCCGGGCCGAAGTCGGCCGGGTACGGCACATACGTGAACTTCACCTTGCGGGGGTCGAGCGCGCGGCGCAGCGCCTCCGACGCGGGGGAGCCGCCGCGGGGTGCCCAAGTTCCGTCGACCCAGAGAAGTTCGATCATGACCGTCCTGCCCACCATGCTCGGATCTCGTCGCGCCACACTTGCCATGGCCGGCGGAAGTCGCCTGCCGCCCAACGGTCACGGCGGGTCTTGTACTGCAACACCAGCAGCATCACCAGGAGCGCGAGCATCATCACGGCGCCACCCGAGTACAGGATGAATCGAATCCACGCCCGCCCCGGATAGTCAGTACCCGCCCACACTGACGCCGAGATCTGGAGAAAGACCAGCGACATCAGGGTCGACTTGCCTAGGTAGATGAGTGACACCCGCTCCTTCCACCAGTACTGCCATGCGGCGTAGCAGATGGTGTAGACGGTGGCCAGCACGGCGAGCACCACAAGTGCCCAGTCGGCTATCAGCTCCACTAGTTCAGCCTTCCGAAGATCAGCTCGGCCCAGTGGTTGCGTTCCAACTGGTCACGAAGCTCCCGCTGTACCGGCCGCGCCCGTTCGGCGAGCCGTGCGCTTTCGGACCGGGCTTCTTCGGCCGATCGCGCGTTTCGCTTCGAGCGCGCATCAACTTCGTGCGCGCTCGCCCCCTTGGTCTTGAATCCCCACATCAGTTGGACTCCAAGCTCTCTCGCAGTGCCTTCGACTGGCTCGCGATGAGCTGGCCGGCGACATTCCACTCGGCCATCGTCTGCGCGTTGCGCGCGTTGGTCTCGAGGAGGTCGGCGATGGTCTTGGCGTCGCGCTCGGCCGCGGTCTTGTAGATCGAGATCTCCGATCCCCATACGATCCAGCCACGGGCGAAGGCGATACCGAGCACGAGCGCCATGCCGACGACGACCCCCACCACGCCGATGTCACTCAGCGCGGCGGGGTTCATCCAAGCGCTGGCGCTCGAGGTCACGGTCATCGGCCGAGGTTGACTTCGCGCTCGACGCCGTCAGCGGGAAGCTCAATACCTGCCAACACCTTCGGTGTGACCTGCGGGCGGGTGAACAGGAATCCGAGAGCAATCGTGGAGACCGCGAGGATGGCGCCCTGTTGCTGCTCGCTGAGGTTCAAGCCGAACGCAACGACCAGCGGCACCGCGGTCTGAACGACCGCGACGAGCGCCGGGTACACGCTCTCCTTCACCGAGATCACCACGAGCAGACCGAGCACCGCGTTGACCGCGGCCATGAACACGCCCTGAGTCTCGGTGGGATGTTGAACCCGAACGTGGTCAGCAGAACCAGGATGGCTGAGACGAGGGAGGTCCAGGCGGCGGGCTCGCGGCCGAGGACAAGACGAGGGGTGGGTACAGACATGACGAGAACTCCTTCTGTGGGTGCGGCTCAGGCCGCGATGAGGTCGACTGCTTCGACGGCCAGCGGGATGCCGGCCGCGTTGACGAGAGTGAGATCCTTCGCGGCGTCGCCGATCTTCTTCACCGCGCCTGAGGGGTCCCACTCGAGGACGCCGTGCTCGAACGCCTGACGCTTGCCGCCCGTGCCGTTCGAGATCTCGTCCGACGTCGGCCAGCCGAGCGGGCCCTTCTCGTAGCCCTCGAGCGCCCAGCGCTGGCCGATGACGCCCTTCACGACGTGGTGGTCCTTGCCGTCCTTGCGGTAGAGCACGCCACCCTGGAACGCCATGACTGCGCCGTCGGCGAGCTTGGTGAAGTCGCGCACCGGGAAGCCGAGTTCGCCGGTCTCCCACTTGCGCTCGGCGTACGCCTCGAACAGGCCGCCGTGCGGGATGGCGTGCGCGCCGGTCGCCGGGTGAAAGTAGATGTGCGCGTTCTCGTACTCGACGAACCGGCCCTTACCGTCGCGGCCGACCTTGCGCTCACCCCGGCGCCGGGCTTCGCCTTACGGACGCCGACCCACGGATTCTCCTTGGCCTCGAGCTCGATCATGTTCATGACCACGAGCGGCTTATCCGGTGCCTGGAGGAGCCGCTGACGGAACAGCTTCATGTCGAGGTTCCCGGGGTCCCACTTGCCCTGGATCGCGCCGTACTCCTTGTGCGCGACGACCTTGTTCCACGGGTTGCCGAGGCGCTTGTTGATGGCCCGGACGACCTTCAGGTATGCGCCGTACTGGGCCTCCGACCATGCCGCGGTGCCGTTGTGTGCGGCCTCGATGCCGATCGTCACGGCGTTGCCGTTGTTCGCGGGGATGCCCGGCCACGAGCCGGTGCCCGCGTGCCATGCGACGCCGACGCCGCACAGCGTGACAACACCGTTCGGCGCGAGGTGGAGTTGCGACGCGAGCCCGAGAGACGAGTGCTGCGCGATACCCCGCGGCGTCTCGCCGAACGAGCCGGTGTGGTGCATGAACGGACCCCAGATAGTGCCGAAGTCGCCGTGCCCGCGTTCGAACGCGCCGGGATAGATGTCAACCTTCAGGCCCTCGGCGCGCAGCACGTCGGGAAGCCAAACGGGATCAGCCATAATTGCCTCCTGTGGGCATGGGTGAATCCCCACACCCGAACGGGTGCAGGGTGAAAAGTTCTGTTGGGTTAGAGAGCTTCGGGTTGATGCCGGCGTGCGGGGAACCGTCGAACGTTCCATCCGCCTTGCGGCGCTTCACCTCCGCGGCGAACGCCACAGCCTCTGCCTGCACCACCCGCTCCTGCGTATTCGCCTGGCGGGCCTTCATCTCCTCCACCTTCGCCAGATAGTTCTGATGCTCCTCATCAGCCAGCCGGGCGATCCGCTGCTCATACGTTTCATCCGGCTCATGCGAGTCGTAACACCACTTCCCGCAGCCTTCGACGCTCCAAGCTGTCCCCGGTTCATAGTGCTTGATCGAATCCGCCACCAGCCGGACACCGCACTCCACCAGATGGCGGGCAACATCCACCCAATAGTCGGGTCCCATCACCAGCGGGGCACCCACCACACCAGGCAGGCCGATAAACAACACCGACACCGCCTGCGCTTCGGCTTCACGTTCCTCATCGGACATGTCAGCCCACTGCTTGAAAGACACTGTGCCCCTCTCCGGGGGCCAAGCCCTACCCGGGAATGTCTAGTACGTAACGGGTCTTTCCGTAATCCCAGATCCGCGGGATCTTGTTCTCCGCCGCGGCCTGCTGCTCGGTCCACGACTCGTCCCACAACAGGTTTGGGTCGTTGCGGAACCGCTTCAGGCGGAACAGGAACTTGTGCACCCGTTCGCCACGGAAGTAGTAGGTGTAATCCGGTCGCAGCTCGCCATCTTTGATGAAACCGCACTGCTCGTACAGGCCTCCGTCAGAGACGGCGTGGTCGGCGAATGTCACCACCCGTTGTGGTTGCATCGCAGCGACAGCGTGCTTCAGCAGCCGCGAATGCCCACCCGCACGATCACCGAGGTGGCGAACCGCACCAACTCCACCTCAGTCTTGGTGCGCCACTTCATGCACATCACCGCGACCAACTCGCCACCATCGCGCAAACCGAACGCTTCACTCATTGCGGTCGCACCCTGAATGTGGTTGGCCTCGAGGAAGTCGCGGACCTCCACCCGATCTACCGCGGTCACGGTGAGACTGCGCGCATTCAGCCGGCGTTCCTGAGACACGCCCAGCTTGCGGGCGATCATGCGTTGGCAGATGTCCCGGCGGTCACGCCAGTCGTCTTCCCACACAGTCACCATCTGGATGCCCTTGTCGGCGCACCGCTGCCACTTCCGCTGGTGGTAGTGGCGGTCCTTCCCGGCGTCCTCCGAATGCCAGTACAGGCCGTTGAACTCGACCGCGATGTTCTTCGACGGGATGTAGATGTCGAGTTCGTTGGGTGCGATCACCGACCGCGTGCTGGTGACCACGTCGCCGGTGAGCGTCCGCACAAAGTCGGCGACCTCGATTTCGGCTCGAGAAATGTGCTTCGCACAAGCGGGACACCCGTTGCCCGCCCTCGGTCCTTCGGTGCAGCCCACCACATGTGCCCGTCAGCGCACACCCACTGCAACTTCGTGTTCGACCCCGCCGACGTGACACCAAGGGCGGGGTCCACGAGCTGTCCGCGTAGCTCCTCGCTGAGCGGATTGGCGGTTGCTGCGTTCGCTGCATAGCTGGTGCCGCGGTGTGTGTACGAGCAAGCCTCGCATTGCACCGCCTCGCCCGGATTCCTTTCGGCGTTCGCGAGAACTCCGTCCCGCAGGTGGAGCAGTTCCACCATGCCGGTTCCGCGGAGCCGCGGCTCACTCCCTCCGGGGTGTGCGGGTTGCGATCTGACCACCAGGCGGCGATCGGATAGTCCGATAGTGGATCTGACTTGGCAGCGCCCGTGACCGTGCGGACGCCGCACCGGTCTTATCTGAGAGCCGGTAACACCGTGGGCATCCTGAGCCGTTGCTCCGGTTCTTCACCGTCGCCCGCCACTCATGCCCACACGTTCCACACCGCCACGCTGCTTTGTAGTTCGACTTCGCCGACACCGAAGTGTGCGGCTTCTCGTCGATCCACTCACCTTGCAGGTGGACAGCGATCCGGGATGCCGTGGCCGCGTTGCCGCGGTTAACCTCAGCGCCCTGCTTACCAGCACACTTGCGGCACCACTTCCGCAACCGCCGAGACGACTGCGACTCCTGCCACAGATTCCCGCAGGAACGGCACTCCCACCACCCGACTGGCTGGCCGGCACCTCGAGGTGCCTCTCCC
>NZ_FNLM01000011.1 GCF_900105725.1 Gordonia westfalica | reverse complement strand
CCATCTGCTGAATCTGCGCACCCATCGTGGCAGTGGTGAAACGCCACCGAACGGGTTCAAACCGGCAGCCTTACGGGCGAACGCACTCATGGCACCAGAGCAGTCGCCCCAGTTCACGCCACCCCACACATACGGGGAGCCCGTCAGCGGGCCGGACGCACCCTCACCCTCAGCGAGGCGACGCAGAATGCCGCCGTCAGCGAACCGGCGAACACCATCAACGCCAGCAGCCTGCGCCAAACGCTTGACACCACCACAGCGATAGCACCCAGCAACCCCGAAAGGCTGTTCGGCACATTCCCATCCGGAATGAGCTGGTAACCAAACATGTCCGCGACTGTCGCGAGAATGCTCGTCGACCTGGACCGCTTCCCCGGGGCCAGAGGAATGAACGCCTCACCACCAGTCTCAGGTTCAGCCCACTGCACCAGAGTGTTCGGGCGCGCCTTCTCGATGACCGCCTGGTTCGGCAACTTCCCATTCGCATACTGCTCGAGATCCCGAATACCGCCCTGTGCGTAGCGGCGAACCGAGCCGTCAGCATTGTTCGCCAGACCGGGACCGCGCCACACCTGGCCACTCGGGGTAGTGTCGCCGAGGTTGAGACCACGAGTCTGCACATTGATGTATGCCTGACGCTCCCGGGCGGCCCGATCTAGCTCAGTGTTGATGAGACCGAGCTTCTGCATAATCGCAGCGATCTCCATATCCACCTTGGGATTCGCGGTGGTCTGCGAGAGGGTATTCAGCTGCTCCATCGACACGGCTTTGCCCTGCAGCAACTGGTCAATAACTAGCCCAGCAGCCGGCGACACAGCGGTACGATCCAGCCCTTCAAGCGCTCCCCGGGCCTCACTATTTCGCAGATCGAACATAGCCTTGTCGAGGTCGACCTTCGGGTTCGCCCGCAGCGCATTCAGCACGGCGATGTTCTGCGTAACCATCAGAATCTTCGCCCGAGCATCCGCATCATCCGCAGTGATCTTCACCTGATTGGTGTTCGGAATCCGCTCAACCGTCGCACCCAGCCGCTCCAGCAGACCCTGCGTCTCCTTGGTAACCGCCGAACTGTCGATCGTCATCGTCTTCTGGGTCGGCATGTCATTCCACTTGGCGGAGATCGCCGCCAATTGCTGGACCGCCTCAGGGGCACCCTTCAGGGCCACCGTCACTTCGACGTCATCAAGACCGAGTTTGTCTGCAGCGGCACGGATCTGCTCACCAGTCAGGCCATACTGCCGCGCCAACTGGGCGAGAGCCTCCTGGTTCTGACGATTCCGCTCCGTCATATCAGCACCCGACGCGGCAGCATCAGTTGTGGCGTCCACAATGTCCACCAGCGATTGCCGGAGCGCAGCACCATTCTTCGTTGCCGTGTCGATGCCCAGCTTCTGACTCAGGAGCGCCGCACCGAACCCCTCAGACTGGTTGATAGCCTCCTTGGTCGAGTCAGCAACCTGACGCATCACGTCGTTGTGACGGGCAATCGCCTCACCCTCAGTGCGGGCGGGGTTCAACGCATCGAGCGCCGACTTCAGCGCCCGTGTCTTCTCCGCCGCGGTCGACGTCTTGTCGCCCAGGACGCGCATTGCCTCGCCGAGTTCGGAGACGCCAGGCGCCACGCGCCCAGCCGCCTCGCGCTGGCGCATGAACTCATCACGGATCTTCGAGAGCTGGCCCGCCGCCATGATGCCGCCCTCGCCAGTGGCGGCAAGTCGGTCACCAAGCAGCTTCCACTGTCCGTCGGAGCCGTACAGAGAGCGGGCGACTTCTTCGTTGGACATCCCGAGATCGCGGATCGCCTTTTCAGCCGCCATGGCTCGCTCGGCGTTCTCATTCAGCACTTCGTTCGAGCCGGATGCCATCTTGAAGAGGCCGCCGACCTCTTTGAGCTGTTCCCACGTCGACTTGTGCTGATCGGCGGCAGTGCTCAGCGTCTTCTGGTACGCCCCAACCTGTTCCGCAGCCTTGGCCCAGGTGTCATCGTTCATGGCACCGCGGGACTCACGGAAAGCGGCACCCATCAGCCTCTGGGACTCCGCAAGCTCCTTCACCGCCTGCGACTGAGCCTTCGCCTTCTGCGTCGCATCGGCGTGAGCCTGCGCGCCCATCATCAGATATGCGGCACCAGCCATGAGCGCGATATTCAAAGGGCCGCCCAATGCCGCAGACAGTCCACCGGCCGCCCCACGTAGTGCGCTGAGTCCGCCGGAAGCGGCCATTCCCGCGTTGGCACCAAGGACGCGGATATGGGCGCCGGCCGTCGAGAGCTGCGGGTTCGCCTGCCGGATGTAGCCAAGCGAGGTCCGATAGGCGTCGGTGAAGTTGCCGATTGCCGGACGCACACCGCCGAACGCCGTTCCGACACGACTGATTCCCGTATGCATCGGGCCGAGCGCCGTCGTGACGCGCCCCAGGATTGCGGGCACGGTTCGGAACGCCAACCACGCCGCGAGCGCTGCGGTGACGTAACCCGGATGCGCCTCCATGAGATCGCCGACAGTCTGAAGCACCGGGGCGAGTCCTTGCAGAATCCCCGACGCCGTCTGGACCGTCGCCAGGAACACCTGCCAGCCGCCGACGCCGAGCGACGCAGACGCTTCCGCGAGTGCCGCCCCAATCGTACGCGCTGCAGGACCGAGTTCCATCAGTGAATCCCACAGCGCCGTAAAGGTTTCGGCCGCTCGATCAAGAGCTCCCGAGCCCTCGAGGGTTGCATACAGACCCTTGAGCTGCGGCACCCACTGGTCGAAGATCTTGGCGTCCGCGGCGAGCGCGAAATCCTTCATCTTCGGGGTGAGATCGTTTACTGCTTCGGTCAGGCCGACAACGCCGCCCTTGGCGCGGAGAAGGAACGGCTCCATGCCCGCAGCCGACAGGCGGCCCATCGCGGTCCGGAAGTTGGCGAGCTTCGCGGGAAGGGTCTCGCCCATCTCCTTCGCGAGGTTGCCGGTGCCCTGGTTGATCGCCGTGACGACCTGGTCGAACGAGATCTTGCCCTCTTCGCCGAGGGTGCGGACCTCGGCAGTCGTCTTGCCGATCGACTTCGCAATGAGGTCATAGATCGGCACGCCGCGCTGGGCCAGCTGCAACGCCTCCGAGCCCATCAACTTGCCCGACGCCTTGATCTGCATCATCACGAGGCCGATGTCCTGCGCCGAGGCGCCAGAGGCCGCAGAGATGTTCACCAACGCCTTCACAGCGTTGTTCATGTCGTCGCCCGCCGCCACGCCAGCACCGCCCAGCATCGCTGCTGCCGCCGCTGCATCAGCCAGCGAAGTCGAGGTGCCGGTGACGATGTCATTCAGATCGGCAAGCTGACGCTTCGTGTCACCGGCCGACAGCCCCATATTGCGGAACTGGATGTCCGCCTTCTCCAGGGTGGTGATCCGGTTGTAGCCTGCCGACAGGGCATCCTGCAGCACCTTCGATGCTGCGCCCGCCGCCTTCGACACGCCAATCCCCAGCGCCGTGCCGAGGGCGGTGGACATCGTGTGACCCATGCGACGCCCAGTGTCACCAGCGCCGCGTTCAGCACCATTGAGCGCGTTACGGATGCCAGGAGCGATACGGCTCGTCTCTGGAACGATGGAAATGTAGGCAACACCTAGCTCCGTGGCCACGCTGCCACCCCCTTTGCTTGCCGCCAGAAATGACGAACACCCCAGAGGCTCATGGCCTTAGGGGTGTTCGTTGAGTCCGTATGTATGCGCTGTTTCTAGGCCTTTCGACCGAGGTACTCGATCGCGCTTCGCAGCACGTTCGGGTCATCCTTCAGTAGGCCCAATCCGCGGTTGCACGATCCGCAGAGGAATCCGCGGACGCACTGCCCGCAGGTTCGCCACTGCTTACTCCGTGGAGGGCAGCAGCTGTGGTCATGGTCGATATGTAGCGCCCCCACGCGCTCGCCGCAGATGTCGCAGCCCCGATTCATCGCGGCCGCGTACTCCTCCGGGGTGATTCCGTACTTCAGATATCGGCGCGCTTCGGGGGATTCTCTACCGCAGGTGCGGCACCACTGAGTGTCGGTGCGCTGAAGCCTCGCCCCGGTGCGCCGCTGTAGGGAGAAGTCCTGCCCGCATAGCCGACATTTCGCCGTCGTTGGGCGACGCCCGTTGTATCGAGAGTCGGTTTGCTGACAGCCCCTCGAGCAGTGCTTACGGCGCCCCGACCCCTTCGGGACACCTGCCCCGCAAACGACGCACACCCATTCCTTCGACCACGTGTCCGGCCGGAGTTCGCCGTGGCGATCAAGCTGAACCCGGTGCGAGTCGCACACCGTCTGCATGCCCCGCGTAGGGCGGTCGCATGTGGGGTGCTCGCAGATGGGGCGACATTCGTCGGAGCAGTACGCATGCTGTCCGGGACCTCGGTCGATGGGTGATCCACATGTCGGACATGGACGTCGGGTTCGGGTAGCCTTCACGGCAGCCCCTCCTTGGTGCTTCAAGCGAGTGGGTTAGGCCCCGGCTGGTGTTGGTAGCACCTCCGGGGTCGCTCCATTCTATCTCGGGTCGTCGCACTGACGGCTTATCCTGTCGAGATGAAACGTGCATGCATTGCCATCCCAGTAATCGCATTCGCCCTCGCCGCCTCTGGGTGCAGCGACCGAAGCCCCGAGGCCGGTAAGGCTCCTGCGACATCGTCGGCCTCCGCACCTGCCCCTGCAGTCGCAGGTGCGTACACGTCAGTGAGTCAACTCGCGGCCGGACTAACTTCAGCCGGCTTCCCATGCCTGGTTACTGACGCAACCTCGGGGCCGAAGGCTGAGCACGGATCGTGCCCACTAACCCCAACGGCCGAAGCTCGACTGAGTGTGTGGTTCTCAGAAGACCTCGCCTCGAAGGGAATCGCTGCATCGGTAAAGCACTCTGACATCACGGGAGACATCACTGGCGATCGCCACTACTACGTAACGGGACCAACCTGGCTGATCAGCCTCGACCAGAACGCGGTCATGGCAGGCCAGATTGCGGGACAGTTCGGCGGCGAACTAGTGAAGTCCGGTGATATCTAGCGCATCGACGCCGCGACCGCCCGAGCCTTCTCAGCCTCGCTGGGACCTTCGCCCTCGGTAGCTTCGGCAGCGTCATCCCGAGGCGGCCCATACCGGGCCGGGAAGTAGATCTCAGGCACTTCGTTAAACGTGGTCAACGCCTGCATGTATCGGAGGTCGGAAACGATCGTCGCCACCTCCGACAAGAGCATCACAGACGGATCAGACCACAGCCAAGTGTCAGGATTCCATGCCCGGAACAGCTCCATTGCGTGGTCTGTGCGAGCCCTGCGGACAATAGCCCGCAGGTCAGTCCATGAAAACCAGGGCTTCCCGAGATCCCGCAACCTGAGGCCGCGGGAAATCAGGTCGTACTCGATGGCCTCCCCGTGCTCGTCTAGGAGTCGGCGGAGGCCGAAGATTCCCCCACTGTGATGTCAGGATCTTCGAGCTGCTTCTTGATCCACTGGATGGTGCCCTCAGGGATCTTCGTCATCAGGAGCTTGTACTCGGCAGCCGACACGTACGGCTTGAGCCACCGGAGGGTGACTTCCTTCTCCTCGAAACCCTTCAGGGTTTCCTCTGCGTCGACCGGGCGCGGCAGCGTCTTCTCCGCGCTGTTGAGGCTGTTCGCCCATTCGGCGATCTTCACATCCGCTTCCCCGAACGGGGTGATCCAGTCCTGGTACTTCTTGATCTCGGCGGGGTCCATCCACTTGCGCGGCGGCATCGACACCAGTACCGGATCGCGCCCGGGGATGGGGACGGCGAACTTCAACAGGTGATCGTCGGACGAGGGGGCTACTGCGTAGCCTTCGGGAACAGACATGGTTTGACCAGGAACCTTTCAACATTGGGATAGAACTTCAACCAGGAGCAGCCCCGGCCTGGCAAAAGGACGCGGCTCCTGGTCAGGGACAACATGACACCCCTTCGCCAGGCCGAGATTGTGTGCCCGGGGAGGCTAGATACCTCCCCGGGCAAGACGGGTCAGCTACCCGAAGTGGCGGCGATGCCGTCCACGTCGCCGAACTCGTCGACGTAGTCGCCGTTGGAGTTGCGGAACGCTCGGATCGTCAACTCCACGCCCGACGCGTCCTGCGACTCGTCCTTCCACTCCGCGATCTCCGAGACGCGGCCCTTCTCCACGACGTACGTCTTGAACTTCTTGCCGCACTTCGTGGCGAACACGTGGGCCGACAGCGGAAGCTGCGACGAGTTGTGGCGGACGTGGTAGCGCTGCCCCTTGCCGCCGGCAGCGGGGATGAGGGTGACGTTGTCGTCACCTGCGACGGTCCGCTTCACCGACGGCAGGTCGACGTCGAGCAGCTTGATCTTGAAGCTGGTGCCGTACTCGGTCTGCACATCGACGTAGTCGCCACCGTCGAAGTCCTTGACGGTGTTCGAGGTGCGGGTGATGCCGACCGACAGGCCGTCGACCGCCGCGGTTCCGTGGTCCTCGAACGCGGCGTTCAGGTCTTCCGGCGACTCGACCGGAGCGGTGGGAAGCGTGGTACCCAGAGGTGCCCGCCAGTAGACGCCGCCGTCGAGCGACTGCGCCACGTAAGAGTGTTCGACTGCCATTGTTTTGCCCCTTTCAGGCGAGGTGACCAGGAGCCGCGAAAGGGTTATTCAGTTAGGAGACTTTAGGTTCGGAGCACGAAGAGTGTCCCGGTGAACTGGAACCGGGAATGCTTTTCATAGTCCGGGTTGGGATAGTCGGCCAGGCTGTTCATGACCCAGTCGGTTACCCACAGGCCTGCCCATGGGCCGCCCGAGGATGCAGCCTGGAATCCGTCCGCGACTGAGCCATCGATCTGACCATCGTCCGGACGCGATTCCAGGCTGCATCCTCGGGCGGCCCATGGGCAGGCCTGTGGGTAACCGACTGGGTCATGAACAGCCTGGCCGACTATCCCAACCCGGACTATGAAAAGCATTCCCGGTTCCAGTTCACCGGGACACTCTTCGTGCTCCGAACCTAAAGTCTCCTAACTGAATAACCCTTTCGCGGCTCCTGGTCACCTCGCCTGAAAGGGGCAAAACAATGGCAGTCGAACACTCTTACGTGGCGCAGTCGCTCGACGGCGGCGTCTACTGGCGGGCACCTCTGGGTACCACGCTTCCCACCGCTCCGGTCGAGTCGCCGGAAGACCTGAACGCCGCGTTCGAGGACCACGGAACCGCGGCGGTCGACGGCCTGTCGGTCGGCATCACCCGCACCTCGAACACCGTCAAGGACTTCGACGGTGGCGACTACGTCGATGTGCAGACCGAGTACGGCACCAGCTTCAAGATCAAGCTGCTCGACGTCGACCTGCCGTCGGTGAAGCGGACCGTCGCAGGTGACGACAACGTCACCCTCATCCCCGCTGCCGGCGGCAAGGGGCAGCGCTACCACGTCCGCCACAACTCGTCGCAGCTTCCGCTGTCGGCCCACGTGTTCGCCACGAAGTGCGGCAAGAAGTTCAAGACGTACGTCGTGGAGAAGGGCCGCGTCTCGGAGATCGCGGAGTGGAAGGACGAGTCGCAGGACGCGTCGGGCGTGGAGTTGACGATCCGAGCGTTCCGCAACTCCAACGGCGACTACGTCGACGAGTTCGGCGACGTGGACGGCATCGCCGCCACTTCGGGTAGCTGACCCGTCTTGCCCGGGAGGTATCTAGCCTCCCCGGGCACACAATCTCGGCCTGGCGAAGGGGTGTCATGTTGTCCCTGACCAGGAGCCGCGTCCTTTTGCCAGGCCGGGGCTGCTCCTGGTTGAAGTTCTATCCCAATGTTGAAAGGTTCCTGGTCAAACCATGTCTGTTCCCGAAGGCTACGCAGTAGCCCCCTCGTCCGACGATCACCTGTTGAAGTTCGCCGTCCCCATCCCCGGGCGCGATCCGGTACTGGTGTCGATGCCGCCGCGCAAGTGGATGGACCCCGCCGAGATCAAGAAGTACCAGGACTGGATCACCCCGTTCGGGGAAGCGGATGTGAAGATCGCCGAATGGGCGAACAGCCTCAACAGCGCGGAGAAGACGCTGCCGCGCCCGGTCGACGCAGAGGAAACCCTGAAGGGTTTCGAGGAGAAGGAAGTCACCCTCCGGTGGCTCAAGCCGTACGTGTCGGCTGCCGAGTACAAGCTCCTGATGACGAAGATCCCTGAGGGCACCATCCAGTGGATCAAGAAGCAGCTCGAAGATCCTGACATCACAGTGGGGGAATCTTCGGCCTCCGCCGACTCCTAGACGAGCACGGGGAGGCCATCGAGTACGACCTGATTTCCCGCGGCCTCAGGTTGCGGGATCTCGGGAAGCCCTGGTTTTCATGGACTGACCTGCGGGCTATTGTCCGCAGGGCTCGCACAGACCACGCAATGGAGCTGTTCCGGGCATGGAATCCTGACACTTGGCTGTGGTCTGATCCGTCTGTGATGCTCTTGTCGGAGGTGGCGACGATCGTTTCCGACCTCCGATACATGCAGGCGTTGACCACGTTTAACGAAGTGCCTGAGATCTACTTCCCGGCCCGGTATGGGCCGCCTCGGGATGACGCTGCCGAAGCTACCGAGGGCGAAGGTCCCAGCGAGGCTGAGAAGGCTCGGGCGGTCGCGGCGTCGATGCGCTAGATATCACCGGACTTCACTAGTTCGCCGCCGAACTGTCCCGCAATCTGGCCTGCCATGACCGCGTTCTGGTCGAGGCTGATCAGCCAGGTTGGTCCCGTTACGTAGTAGTGGCGATCGCCAGTGATGTCTCCCGTGATGTCAGAGTGCTTTACCGATGCAGCGATTCCCTTCGAGGCGAGGTCTTCTGAGAACCACACACTCAGTCGAGCTTCGGCCGTTGGGGTTAGTGGGCACGATCCGTGCTCAGCCTTCGGCCCCGAGGTTGCGTCAGTAACCAGGCATGGGAAGCCGGCTGAAGTTAGTCCGGCCGCGAGTTGACTCACTGACGTGTACGCACCTGCGACTGCAGGGGCAGGTGCGGAGGCCGACGATGTCGCAGGAGCCTTACCGGCCTCGGGGCTTCGGTCGCTGCACCCAGAGGCGGCGAGGGCGAATGCGATTACTGGGATGGCAATGCATGCACGTTTCATCTCGACAGGATAAGCCGTCAGTGCGACGACCCGAGATAGAATGGAGCGACCCCGGAGGTGCTACCAACACCAGCCGGGGCCTAACCCACTCGCTTGAAGCACCAAGGAGGGGCTGCCGTGAAGGCTACCCGAACCCGACGTCCATGTCCGACATGTGGATCACCCATCGACCGAGGTCCCGGACAGCATGCGTACTGCTCCGACGAATGTCGCCCCATCTGCGAGCACCCCACATGCGACCGCCCTACGCGGGGCATGCAGACGGTGTGCGACTCGCACCGGGTTCAGCTTGATCGCCACGGCGAACTCCGGCCGGACACGTGGTCGAAGGAATGGGTGTGCGTCGTTTGCGGGGCAGGTGTCCCGAAGGGGTCGGGGCGCCGTAAGCACTGCTCGAGGGGCTGTCAGCAAACCGACTCTCGATACAACGGGCGTCGCCCAACGACGGCGAAATGTCGGCTATGCGGGCAGGACTTCTCCCTACAGCGGCGCACCGGGGCGAGGCTTCAGCGCACCGACACTCAGTGGTGCCGCACCTGCGGTAGAGAATCCCCCGAAGCGCGCCGATATCTGAAGTACGGAATCACCCCGGAGGAGTACGCGGCCGCGATGAATCGGGGCTGCGACATCTGCGGCGAGCGCGTGGGGGCGCTACATATCGACCATGACCACAGCTGCTGCCCTCCACGGAGTAAGCAGTGGCGAACCTGCGGGCAGTGCGTCCGCGGATTCCTCTGCGGATCGTGCAACCGCGGATTGGGCCTACTGAAGGATGACCCGAACGTGCTGCGAAGCGCGATCGAGTACCTCGGTCGAAAGGCCTAGAAACAGCGCATACATACGGACTCAACGAACACCCCTAAGGCCATGAGCCTCTGGGGTGTTCGTCATTTCTGGCGGCAAGCAAAGGGGGTGGCAGCGTGGCCACGGAGCTAGGTGTTGCCTACATTTCCATCGTTCCAGAGACGAGCCGTATCGCTCCTGGCATCCGTAACGCGCTCAATGGTGCTGAACGCGGCGCTGGTGACACTGGGCGTCGCATGGGTCACACGATGTCCACCGCCCTCGGCACGGCGCTGGGGATTGGCGTGTCGAAGGCGGCGGGCGCAGCATCGAAGGTGCTGCAGGATGCCCTGTCGGCAGGCTACAACCGGATCACCACCCTGGAGAAGGCGGACATCCAGTTCCGCAATATGGGGCTGTCGGCCGGTGACACGAAGCGTCAGCTTGCCGATCTGAATGACATCGTCACCGGCACCTCGACTTCGCTGGCTGATGCAGCGGCGGCAGCAGCGATGCTGGGCGGTGCTGGCGTGGCGGCGGGCGACGACATGAACAACGCTGTGAAGGCGTTGGTGAACATCTCTGCGGCCTCTGGCGCCTCGGCGCAGGACATCGGCCTCGTGATGATGCAGATCAAGGCGTCGGGCAAGTTGATGGGCTCGGAGGCGTTGCAGCTGGCCCAGCGCGGCGTGCCGATCTATGACCTCATTGCGAAGTCGATCGGCAAGACGACTGCCGAGGTCCGCACCCTCGGCGAAGAGGGCAAGATCTCGTTCGACCAGGTCGTCACGGCGATCAACCAGGGCACCGGCAACCTCGCGAAGGAGATGGGCGAGACCCTTCCCGCGAAGCTCGCCAACTTCCGGACCGCGATGGGCCGCCTGTCGGCTGCGGGCATGGAGCCGTTCCTTCTCCGCGCCAAGGGCGGCGTTGTCGGCCTGACCGAAGCAGTAAACGATCTCACCCCGAAGATGAAGGATTTCGCGCTCGCCGCGGACGCCAAGATCTTCGACCAGTGGGTGCCGCAGCTCAAGGGTCTGTATGCAACCCTCGAGGGCTCGGGAGCTCTTGATCGAGCGGCCGAAACCTTTACGGCGCTGTGGGATTCACTGATGGAACTCGGTCCTGCAGCGCGTACGATTGGGGCGGCACTCGCGGAAGCGTCTGCGTCGCTCGGCGTCGGCGGCTGGCAGGTGTTCCTGGCGACGGTCCAGACGGCGTCGGGGATTCTGCAAGGACTCGCCCCGGTGCTTCAGACTGTCGGCGATCTCATGGAGGCGCATCCGGGTTACGTCACCGCAGCGCTCGCGGCGTGGTTGGCGTTCCGAACCGTGCCCGCAATCCTGGGGCGCGTCACGACGGCGCTCGGCCCGATGCATACGGGAATCAGTCGTGTCGGAACGGCGTTCGGCGGTGTGCGTCCGGCAATCGGCAACTTCACCGACGCCTATCGGACCTCGCTTGGCTACATCCGGCAGGCGAACCCGCAGCTCTCGACGGCCGGCGCCCATATCCGCGTCCTTGGTGCCAACGCGGGAATGGCCGCTTCCGGCGGACTCAGCGCACTACGTGGGGCGGCCGGTGGACTGTCTGCGGCATTGGGCGGCCCTTTGAATATCGCGCTCATGGCTGGTGCCGCATATCTGATGATGGGCGCGCAGGCTCACGCCGATGCGACGCAGAAGGCGAAGGCTCAGTCGCAGGCGGTGAAGGAGCTTGCGGAGTCCCAGAGGCTGATGGGTGCCGCTTTCCGTGAGTCCCGCGGTGCCATGAACGATGACACCTGGGCCAAGGCTGCGGAACAGGTTGGGGCGTACCAGAAGACGCTGAGCACTGCCGCCGATCAGCACAAGTCGACGTGGGAACAGCTCAAAGAGGTCGGCGGCCTCTTCAAGATGGCATCCGGCTCGAACGAAGTGCTGAATGAGAACGCCGAGCGAGCCATGGCGGCTGAAAAGGCGATCCGCGATCTCGGGATGTCCAACGAAGAAGTCGCCCGCTCTCTGTACGGCTCCGACGGACAGTGGAAGCTGCTTGGTGACCGACTTGCCGCCACTGGCGAGGGCGGCATCATGGCGGCGGGCCAGCTCTCGAAGATCCGTGATGAGTTCATGCGCCAGCGCGAGGCGGCTGGGCGCGTGGCGCCTGGCGTCTCCGAACTCGGCGAGGCAATGCGCGTCCTGGGCGACAAGACGTCGACCGCGGCGGAGAAGACACGGGCGCTGAAGTCGGCGCTCGATGCGTTGAACCCCGCCCGCACTGAGGGTGAGGCGATTGCCCGTCACAACGACGTGATGCGTCAGGTTGCTGACTCGACCAAGGAGGCTATCAACCAGTCTGAGGGGTTCGGTGCGGCGCTCCTGAGTCAGAAGCTGGGCATCGACACGGCAACGAAGAATGGTGCTGCGCTCCGGCAATCGCTGGTGGACATTGTGGACGCCACAACTGATGCTGCCGCGTCGGGTGCTGATATGACGGAGCGGAATCGTCAGAACCAGGAGGCTCTCGCCCAGTTGGCGCGGCAGTATGGCCTGACTGGTGAGCAGATCCGTGCCGCTGCAGACAAACTCGGTCTTGATGACGTCGAAGTGACGGTGGCCCTGAAGGGTGCCCCTGAGGCGGTCCAGCAATTGGCGGCGATCTCCGCCAAGTGGAATGACATGCCGACCCAGAAGACGATGACGATCGACAGTTCGGCGGTTACCAAGGAGACGCAGGGTCTGCTGGAGCGGCTGGGTGCGACGGTTGAGCGGATTCCGAACACCAATCAGGTGAAGATCACTGCGGATGATGCGGATGCTCGGGCGAAGATTCTGATGGTTACGCAGAACATCGCCGTGCTGAATGCGCTGCGGGCGAACCCGAAGGTCGACCTCGACAAGGCTATGTTCGATCTGCGAAATAGTGAGGCCCGGGGAGCGCTTGAAGGGCTGGATCGTACCGCTGTGTCGCCGGCTGCTGGGCTAGTTATTGACCAGTTGCTGCAGGGCAAAGCCGTGTCGATGGAGCAGCTGAATACCCTCTCGCAGACCACCGCGAATCCCAAGGTGGATATGGAGATCGCTGCGATTATGCAGAAGCTCGGTCTCATCAACACTGAGCTAGATCGGGCCGCCCGGGAGCGTCAGGCATACATCAATGTGCAGACTCGTGGTCTCAACCTCGGCGACACTACCCGAGTGGCCAGGTGTGGCGCGGTCCCGGTCTGGCGAACAATGCTGACGGCTCGGTTCGCCGCTACGCACAGGGCGGTATTCGGGATCTCGAGCAGTATGCGAATGGGAAGTTGCCGAACCAGGCGGTCATCGAGAAGGCGCGCCCGAACACTCTGGTGCAGTGGGCTGAACCTGAGACTGGTGGTGAGGCGTTCATTCCTCTGGCCCCGGGGAAGCGGTCCAGGTCGACGAGCATTCTCGCGACAGTCGCGGACATGTTTGGTTACCAGCTCATTCCGGATGGGAATGTGCCGAACAGCCTTTCGGGGTTGCTGGGTGCTATCGCTGGTGGTGGTGTCAAGCGTTTGGCGCAGGCTGCTGGCGTTGATGGTGTTCGCCGGTTCGCTGACGGCGGCATTCTGCGTCGCCTCGCTGAGGGTGAGGGTGCGTCCGGCCCGCTGACGGGCTCCCCGTATGTGTGGGGTGGCGTGAACTGGGGCGACTGCTCTGGTGCCATGAGTGCGTTCGCCCGTAAGGCTGCCGGTTTGGACCCGTTCGGTGGGCGTTTCACCACTGCCACGATGGGTGCGCAGATTCAGCAGATGGGTGGCCAGTTGGGTCGCGGGTCGTCTGGGGATATGCGGTTCGGCTGGTACAACGGCGGCGCCGGGGGTGGGCATACTGCCGGCACTCTCCCGGATGGGACGAACGTTGAGATGGGCGGCCAGAACGGTGGCGGCATGCTGGGCGGCTCTGTGGGGCTGATGATCCGCAGTTTTCTGAGCATGCGTTCATCAAGGTTGATCCGTCGTGGACTGATCCGGGTTCTGATTCGGGTGGTTGGGTGCAGCGTCCGGATGGGACGTGGGTGCAGACCGGCCCGGGCGGATACGACGCCACAGGCGGTTCAGGCACCTCGGGCAGTAGCACTGGGGATAAGAGCATTTCGGGCCGCCTCGGTGCCGTGGCGAACACGTTCGTGTCCGAGCAGATCGCGGACATGCTCAAGGTGTTCTCCATCAACGACACCCCCGGCATCCTGGGCGCCCTCGCTGAATACGAGAACTCGCAGCAGCAATCGGGTTCGGGGACGAAGGTGTCGCCGGAGGAGCGTGAGCGGGCGAAGGCCGAGTATGACGCGGCGAAGGACTCCCTCAAGTCCGACTATGAGAACGCGAAGCTGACTCGGAAGCAGGACTACGACCGCAAGAAGCAAGATCTCGAGAACCAGTTCACGCTCAAGAAGATCGATCGCGCCACCTACGAACGTCAGCTGAACGATCTCAAGCACAAGTTTGAGAACGACGAGCTGGCGAAGAAGCAGGAGTACGACTCCCGTGTGGCGGAGGCCAAGTCGAAGTATGACTCTGCGACGGGCAAGACACCGAAGCCGGGTGAGGCGGGGTCTGATCCGTCGGCTGCTCTGGGGTTGAAGCAGAAGTACGAGGACGAGAAGCTCGCACGGAAGCAGCAGTACGACCAGGAGAAGGCTGCCCGTAAGGAACGGTACGAGGCCGATAAGAAGGCTCTGCAGGCGCAGAAGCTCGACAAGGATCTGAACAAGCGACGTTCGGATGAGTTGAAGGCCCAGTACGACTCGGATATGGCGGGGATGAAGGCCCGCTATGAGTCGGCGGAGTTGGCGAAGAAGCAGGAGTTTGAGCGTTCTGCCCAGTCGGCTCCGTCGGTGGGTGCCCGCCCGGGTGTGACTGATCCGGGGACGGTGAAGCCTCGTCCTGGCGAAGACCTCGGCGGCACGGCTGCTGGTGGTGCGCCGACGGGGAATGCGATCAAGGACGCGTTCCGGTCCGGTTTGCGTGAGGCGTGGCGTCAGGGTCCTCCGTGGGAGGCCACCGACTGGATCATCAACAAAGAGTCCAGCTGGAATCCGACCGCCACAAATCCGTCGTCGGGGGCGTTCGGTCTGCCCCAGTTCTTGGGATCGACGAAGGACCAGTATCTGCCGGATTCGTCACCCGATCCGCGGGTGCAGGGCGAAGCCTATGACCGATATGTGGGTGACCGTTACGGCGACCCGCTGAAGGCGAAGGATCACCACGTCAACGCCGGCTGGTACGAGCGGGGTGGTGTCATCCACGAGGGTGCGAACATCATGCTCAACGGGCTGGGGCACAAGGAAACTGCGCTGCCGTTCGATCCGCGGGATCTGAAAGCCTCACTCGACCGTGGCGGGGCGGCCCCGGCTGTCCTCGTTGAGAAGCTGGACCAACTCATCTCCGTGATCTCCGCAATGGACGGCGGGACAACGAACGTCACCCTGCGAGACGAACGCGCCTACTACGAGCGGGAACGCCGCCAGCAGCGGGCACGGCACAAGGCTATGAGCGGAGGCCGCTAGATGGGGATGCAGATCACCCTTATCGGTACGTCGGGGATGCGGTGGCCTGTCCACGGCATCGAACGGCATGCCGGCCTCACCCTCAGTGAGGGTGGGGTGGAAGGTCTCATCGATTCTCCCGTGGAAACGCAGTGGGTGGAGGACACGGAGATGGGTGTCGTGTTCGGTGGGGTGCGGTATCTGCCCCGCGACATGACCCTCGGTTTCTATGTGTCGGATGCGTTGTCGGATGAGACGGAGATCGGGCGTCTTGAGTCTGATTTCCGTATGGATTTCGCAGCCCAGCCGGATGAGTGGGATGCCAACTTTCAGCACACTCAGGTTGAGGTGGGGTCGGATCTGTCGGGTGAGCGTCGTTTGACGATGCAGCTTCGGGAAGCTCCCGAGTTGAAGACCCAGCGTGACCCGTACACGCAGCAGTTTTATGACATCACGTATGAGTTGCGGGCGCCGATGCCGTTGTGGGATTCCGGCAAAGAGGTGACGGTGTTTGAGGGTTCGGGGACGTCGGGGTCGGGGACGATTCTGGTGTCGAATCCGACGGACACTCCGTTGCGGCAGACGTGGGTGTTGACGCGCGGGAAGTGGACGTTGCCTGATCCGTCGTGGCGTGGCAAGCGGGGGCAGCGCGCCCCGTCAGGTCCGTACGCGGCGCGGACGGTCGCCCTACCCGAGATCACATCGAGCGATCAGGGTGTGCGGATCACCCGGGAACGCCGCAAGCTGCATGCGATGACGTTCACCGGCTCCAACTTCCTCGGGCGGATGAACGGGCAGTGGATCATTCACGACATCCCCCCATACACGCCGCCCACCTTGTTGCCGATCTCCTACACCAACGCCCCTGCGGGTGGTGCCCGGGCTGAGCTGCATCAGCCGCGTCTGTGGACTCGCCCTGTCGGACTTGAGATGCCGGGACTGTCATGACTGCACCTGTAATCGACTACGACACCCTGACGCTTCAGGAGAAGTGTGAAGCGATCTGGGAGGTTACGGCGGCGGAGGAACGCCGTCTGGCGAAGATGCAACGCACCCAGCCGGGGGTGTTCATTTTCGACGGCCACCAACGGCTACAGCACCTCCTATTGGAGGTTGCTGACCTGGCGGTGGAGGACAAGGAAAACGACACCGGCTCCATCACCCTGTCGATCCCATTCGAGCATCCGGTGGCGCAGTGGATGAACGACGACATCGGCCGCATCAAGCGTGGTGAGGGCGAGTTCTTCCACATCGATGTGGAACACAACGGTATCCGTGTCACGGGCCGCTATGACGAGAAGACGGTGAAGAAGGATGGGATGGGGCAGCGGATGCTGCACGTCACATTCCTCACCGACTACGAAAACCTGAAGTGGATCGACGTCTGGTCGAATCCGTTCCTGCCCGCCATCTTCCAGTTCCCCCGCATCTTCCTGTTGGCCGGACCCTCCATCTGGGTGCTGAAAACAGCGCTCCTGCTGCAGCTGTGGCGCATCAACTCGAGTATCTGGCAAATCCCAGACGACCCCATGAACCCCTCCACCTGGTTGGACGGGTTGGACATGTCGAACTGGGACATCGTCATCAAACCCACCACCTTCCTCCAAGACATGGCCGCCGGCACAACGTGGTCGCTGTTCATGTCCAGGTGGGGGAAGTGGCATGACCGGGCAGAGATGATCCTGAAGGACGCCGAACTGTCCGTGGTCACCCGCCGCTACCGCAAAGGCGACCCCGAACCATGGCCAGGAGCTTTCCTCACCGGAATCAAGGACGGAGCCTTGGTCGTCGACATCGTCGACAAATCCGGCCACATGGAAGGCGCAGCCAACGGCGGCACCATCTTCGACGGCTTCACCCGCACCATCCGCCAACTGATCGGCGACTTCATCGAAGACGCCGAAACCGAGCTGACGGGGGCACCCACCTGGCCGTCAAAGTTCTACCAAGACATGTTCGGCACCCCCAAAGGCTTCCCGTTCGTCCACTTCCCCGCAGACTCCGGCATCGAAACCGAATTCACCACAACACCATCCAAGGGCGTCATCATCAACGCCGGCGGACAATCAGCCCCCGGAGTGAACGAACTCATCAGCGCTGGCATCCAGACGGTCGGCGACCTCGTCACATCCAACCTGAATATCGGCGGCTACGGAATTGGCGCGCAAGGTGGCGCCATCGATGCGGTGTTGAAGCCGTTTTATACGGACACGGTGTTGGCGTGGATTTCGGTGAAGTTGCCTCATCGGATTGCGCAGTCCGGGTCGTCGCATTACAAGGAGTATCACCTTGACCTGCCGGGGAAGGCGTACACGCTGTCGTCGGTGATGGCGATTCGTGCGGGGATTGTGGCGACGGCGCGGAAGAAGAACGCCAAGGTGAAGGTGACGGCGTTGACTCCGTATGTGGTGGGTTGGCCTGGGTATGGCCACCTCTACAAGGGTGATCGTGGTTCGTTTGAGGTGGCTGGTGATACGCGCCGTGAGATTCATGTTGAGCGGGTGATGTCGGCGAAGTTGGAGTGGTCGGCGGATCATTTTGCGCAGTGGGAACTCGAGTTTGGTCCGCGTGAGGATGAGGACCCGATGACTCGTTTGATGCGTGAGATTGCTGGTTTGGCGACTGCTGCGTCGAGCTCGCCGAACACTCGAGCATCGTCACGCACTCCAAACGATGCGATCGACGCAGTCATCGGTCCATCGCTCACGCGGACCAAACTCGAGTTCCCACTGCGCAAAATGATCCGCCGACCACTCCACTTCGCCGACATCACCCGCTCAACATGAATCTCACGGCGCGTATCACCAGCCACCTCAAACGAACCACGATCACCCTTGTAGAGGTGGCCATACCCAGGCCAACCCACCACATACGGAGTCAACGCCGTCACCTTCACCTTGGCGTTCTTCTTCCGCGCCGTCGCCACAATCCCCGCACGAATCGCCATCACCGACGACAGCGTGTACGCCTTCCCCGGCAGGTCAAGGTGATACTCCTTGTAATGCGACGACCCGGACTGCGCAATCCGATGAGGCAACTTCACCGAAATCCACGCCAACACCGTGTCCGTATAAAACGGCTTCAACACCGCATCGATGGCGCCACCTTGCGCGCCAATTCCGTAGCCGCCGATATTCAGGTTGGATGTGACGAGGTCGCCGACCGTCTGGATGCCAGCGCTGATGAGTTCGTTCACTCCGGGGGCTGATTGTCCGCCGGCGTTGATGATGACGCCCTTGGATGGTGTTGTGGTGAATTCGGTTTCGATGCCGGAGTCTGCGGGGAAGTGGACGAACGGGAAGCCTTTGGGGGTGCCGAACATGTCTTGGTAGAACTTTGACGGCCAGGTGGGTGCCCCCGTCAGCTCGGTTTCGGCGTCTTCGATGAAGTCGCCGATCAGTTGGCGGATGGTGCGGGTGAAGCCGTCGAAGATGGTGCCGCCGTTGGCTGCGCCTTCCATGTGGCCGGATTTGTCGACGATGTCGACGACCAAGGCTCCGTCCTTGATTCCGGTGAGGAAAGCTCCTGGCCATGGTTCGGGGTCGCCTTTGCGGTAGCGGCGGGTGACCACGGACAGTTCGGCGTCCTTCAGGATCATCTCTGCCCGGTCATGCCACTTCCCCCACCTGGACATGAACAGCGACCACGTTGTGCCGGCGGCCATGTCTTGGAGGAAGGTGGTGGGTTTGATGACGATGTCCCAGTTCGACATGTCCAACCCGTCCAACCAGGTGGAGGGGTTCATGGGGTCGTCTGGGATTTGCCAGATACTCGAGTTGATGCGCCACAGCTGCAGCAGGAGCGCTGTTTTCAGCACCCAGATGGAGGGTCCGGCCAACAGGAAGATGCGGGGGAACTGGAAGATGGCGGGCAGGAACGGATTCGACCAGACGTCGATCCACTTCAGGTTTTCGTAGTCGGTGAGGAATGTGACGTGCAGCATCCGCTGCCCCATCCCATCCTTCTTCACCGTCTTCTCGTCATAGCGGCCCGTGACACGGATACCGTTGTGTTCCACATCGATGTGGAAGAACTCGCCCTCACCACGCTTGATGCGGCCGATGTCGTCGTTCATCCACTGCGCCACCGGATGCTCGAATGGGATCGACAGGGTGATGGAGCCGGTGTCGTTTTCCTTGTCCTCCACCGCCAGGTCAGCAACCTCCAATAGGAGGTGCTGTAGCCGTTGGTGGCCGTCGAAAATGAACACCCCCGGCTGGGTGCGTTGCATCTTCGCCAGACGGCGTTCCTCCGCCGCCGTAACCTCCCAGATCGCTTCACACTTCTCCTGAAGCGTCAGGGTGTCGTAGTCGATTACAGGTGCAGTCATGACAGTCCCGGCATCTCAAGTCCGACAGGGCGAGTCCACAGACGCGGCTGATGCAGCTCAGCCCGGGCACCACCCGCAGGGGCGTTGGTGTAGGAGATCGGCAACAAGGTGGGCGGCGTGTATGGGGGGATGTCGTGAATGATCCACTGCCCGTTCATCCGCCCGAGGAAGTTGGAGCCGGTGAACGTCATCGCATGCAGCTTGCGGCGTTCCCGGGTGATCCGCACACCCTGATCGCTCGATGTGATCTCGGGTAGGGCGACCGTCCGCGCCGCGTACGGACCTGACGGGGCGCGCTGCCCCCGCTTGCCACGCCACGACGGATCAGGCAACGTCCACTTCCCGCGCGTCAACACCCACGTCTGCCGCAACGGAGTGTCCGTCGGATTCGACACCAGAATCGTCCCCGACCCCGACGTCCCCGAACCCTCAAACACCGTCACCTCTTTGCCGGAATCCCACAACGGCATCGGCGCCCGCAACTCATACGTGATGTCATAAAACTGCTGCGTGTACGGGTCACGCTGGGTCTTCAACTCGGGAGCTTCCCGAAGCTGCATCGTCAAACGACGCTCACCCGACAGATCCGACCCCACCTCAACCTGAGTGTGCTGAAAGTTGGCATCCCACTCATCCGGCTGGGCTGCGAAATCCATACGGAAATCAGACTCAAGACGCCCGATCTCCGTCTCATCCGACAACGCATCCGACACATAGAAACCGAGGGTCATGTCGCGGGGCAGATACCGCACCCCACCGAACACGACACCCATCTCCGTGTCCTCCACCCACTGCGTTTCCACGGGAGAATCGATGAGACCTTCCACCCCACCCTCACTGAGGGTGAGGCCGGCATGCCGTTCGATGCCGTGGACAGGCCACCGCATCCCCGACGTACCGATAAGGGTGATCTGCATCCCCATCTAGCGGCCTCCGCTCATAGCCTTGTGCCGTGCCCGCTGCTGGCGGCGTTCCCGCTCGTAGTAGGCGCGTTCGTCTCGCAGGGTGACGTTCGTTGTCCCGCCGTCCATTGCGGAGATCACGGAGATGAGTTGGTCCAGCTTCTCAACGAGGACAGCCGGGGCCGCCCCGCCACGGTCGAGTGAGGCTTTCAGATCCCGCGGATCGAACGGCAGCGCAGTTTCCTTGTGCCCCAGCCCGTTGAGCATGATGTTCGCACCCTCGTGGATGACACCACCCCGCTCGTACCAGCCGGCGTTGACGTGGTGATCCTTCGCCTTCAGCGGGTCGCCGTAACGGTCACCCACATATCGGTCATAGGCTTCGCCCTGCACCCGCGGATCGGGTGACGAATCCGGCAGATACTGGTCCTTCGTCGATCCCAAGAACTGGGGCAGACCGAACGCCCCCGACGACGGATTTGTGGCGGTCGGATTCCAGCTGGACTCTTTGTTGATGATCCAGTCGGTGGCCTCCCACGGAGGACCCTGACGCCACGCCTCACGCAAACCGGACCGGAACGCGTCCTTGATCGCATTCCCCGTCGGCGCACCACCAGCAGCCGTGCCGCCGAGGTCTTCGCCAGGACGAGGCTTCACCGTCCCCGGATCAGTCACACCCGGGCGGGCACCCACCGACGGAGCCGACTGGGCAGAACGCTCAAACTCCTGCTTCTTCGCCAACTCCGCCGACTCATAGCGGGCCTTCATCCCCGCCATATCCGAGTCGTACTGGGCCTTCAACTCATCCGAACGTCGCTTGTTCAGATCCTTGTCGAGCTTCTGCGCCTGCAGAGCCTTCTTATCGGCCTCGTACCGTTCCTTACGGGCAGCCTTCTCCTGGTCGTACTGCTGCTTCCGTGCGAGCTTCTCGTCCTCGTACTTCTGCTTCAACCCCAGAGCAGCCGACGGATCAGACCCCGCCTCACCCGGCTTCGGTGTCTTGCCCGTCGCAGAGTCATACTTCGACTTGGCCTCCGCCACACGGGAGTCGTACTCCTGCTTCTTCGCCAGCTCGTCGTTCTCAAACTTGTGCTTGAGATCGTTCAGCTGACGTTCGTAGGTGGCGCGATCGATCTTCTTGAGCGTGAACTGGTTCTCGAGATCTTGCTTCTTGCGGTCGTAGTCCTGCTTCCGAGTCAGCTTCGCGTTCTCATAGTCGGACTTGAGGGAGTCCTTCGCCGCGTCATACTCGGCCTTCGCCCGCTCACGCTCCTCCGGCGACACCTTCGTCCCCGAACCCGATTGCTGCTGCGAGTTCTCGTATTCAGCGAGGGCGCCCAGGATGCCGGGGTGTCGTTGATGGAGAACACCTTGAGCATGTCCGCGATCTGCTCGGACACGAACGTGTTCGCCACGGCACCGAGGCGGCCCGAAATGCTCTTATCCCCAGTGCTACTGCCCGAGGTGCCTGAACCGCCTGTGGCGTCGTATCCGCCCGGGCCGGTCTGCACCCACGTCCCATCCGGACGCTGCACCCAACCACCCGAATCAGAACCCGGATCAGTCCACGACGGATCAACCTTGATGAACGCATGCTCAGAAAACTGCGGATCATCAGCCCCACAGAGCCGCCCAGCATGCCGCCACCGTTCTGGCCGCCCATCTCAACGTTCGTCCCATCCGGGAGAGTGCCGGCAGTATGCCCACCCCGGCGCCGCCGTTGTACCAGCCGAACCGCATATCCCCAGACGACCCGCGACCCAACTGGCCACCCATCTGCTGAATCTGCGCACCCATCGTGGCAGTGGTGAAACGCCCACCGAACGGGTCCAAACCGGCAGCCTTACGGGCGAACGCACTCATGGCACCAGAGCAGTCGCCCCAGTTCACGCCACCCCACACATACGGGAGCCCGTCAGCGGGCCGGACGCACCCTCACCCTCAGCGAGGCGACGCAGAATGCCGCCGTCAGCGAACCGGCGAACACCATCAACGCCAGCAGCCTGCGCCAAACGCTTGACACCACCACCAGCGATAGCACCCAGCAACCCGAAAGGCTGTTCGGCACATTCCCATCCGGAATGAGCTGGTAACCAAACATGTCCGCGACTGTCGCGAGAATGCTCGTCGACCTGGACCGCTTCCCCGGGGCCAGAGGAATGAACGCCTCACCACCAGTCTCAGGTTCAGCCCACTGCACCAGAGTGTTCGGGCGCGCCTTCTCGATGACCGCCTGGTTCGGCAACTTCCCATTCGCATACTGCTCGAGATCCCGAATACCGCCCTGTGCGTAGCGGCGAACCGAGCCGTCAGCATTGTTCGCCAGACCGGGACCGCGCCACACCTGGCCACTCGGGGTAGTGTCGCCGAGGTTGAGACCACGAGTCTGCACATTGATGTATGCCTGACGCTCCGGGCGGCCCGATCTAGCTCAGTGTTGATGAGACCGAGCTTCTGCATAATCGCAGCGATCTCCATATCCACCTTGGGATTCGCGGTGGTCTGCGAGAGGTATTCAGCTGCTCCATCGACACGGCTTTGCCCTGCAGCAACTGGTCAATAACTAGCCCAGCAGCCGGCGACACAGCGGTACGATCCAGCCCTTCAAGCGCTCCCCGGGCCTCACTATTTCGCAGATCGAACATAGCCTTGTCGAGGTCGACCTTCGGTTCGCCCGCAGCGCATTCAGCACGGCGATGTTCTGCGTAACCATCAGAATCTTCGCCCGAGCATCCGCATCATCCGCAGTGATCTTCACCTGATTGGTGTTCGGAATCCGCTCAACCGTCGCACCCAGCCGCTCCAGCAGACCCTGCGTCTCCTTGGTAACCGCCGAACTGTCGATCGTCATCGTCTTCTGGGTCGGCATGTCATTCCACTTGGCGGAGATCGCCGCCAATTGCTGGACCGCCTCAGGGGCACCCTTCAGGGCCACCGTCACTTCGACGTCATCAAGACCGAGTTTGTCTGCAGCGGCACGGATCTGCTCACCAGTCAGGCCATACTGCCGCGCCAACTGGGCGAGAGCCTCCTGGTTCTGACGATTCCGCTCCGTCATATCAGCACCCGACGCGGCAGCATCAGTTGTGGCGTCCACAATGTCCACCAGCGATTGCCGGAGCGCAGCACCATTCTTCGTTGCCGTGTCGATGCCCAGCTTCTGACTCAGGAGCGCCGCACCGAACCCCTCAGACTGGTTGATAGCCTCCTTGGTCGAGTCAGCAACCTGACGCATCACGTCGTTGTGACGGGCAATCGCCTCACCCTCAGTGCGGGCGGGGTTCAACGCAATCGAGCGCCGACTTCAGCGCCCGTGTCTTCTCCGCCGCGGTCGACGTCTGTCGCCCAGGACGCGCATTGCCTCGCCGAGTTCGGAGACGCCAGGCGCCACGCGCCCAGCCGCCTCGCGCTGGCGCATGAACTCATCACGGATCTTCGAGAGCTGGCCCGCCGCCATGATGCCGCCCTCGCCAGTGGCGGCAAGTCGGTCACCAAG
>NZ_FNLM01000010.1 GCF_900105725.1 Gordonia westfalica | reverse complement strand
CCGTTACCGCTAGGCGCACCTGCCCCGCAGTCCCACCAGCGCCGAGAGGCGTTGACCCGCCCGCCAAACCATTCGTGCCGGAGTCTGCTAGTGTCCTGAGTCATTAATTCGTGTGCAGTAGTGGGCGATGGAGTCGAGGATCTGGTCAGCGGTCTTGACCCACACGTAGGGGCGGGGGTTGTCGTTCCAGGTCTCGATCCACGCTCTGATGTCGGCATTGAGTGCTCGTACGGTGCGGTGGGTGGAGCGTTGGAGTTTCTTGGTGGTCAGTTCGGCGAACCAGCGTTCGACGAGGTTCATCCAGGATGAGCTGGTGGGGGTGAAGTGGACAACAAACCGCGGGTGCGCGGTCAGCCATCGCTTGACCGCGGGTGTCTTGTGGGTGGAGGCATTGTCCATGACCAGGTGGACGTCGAGCTCGTCGGGTACCTCGGCGTCGATCTTGCGGAGGAATCCGATGAATTCCGTTGCGCGATGCCGTGAGTGAAGCGAACCGATGACTTTGCCCGACGCGATGTCCAACGCCGCGTACAGGCTGGAGGTGCCGTTGCGCACGTAGTCGTGGCTGGCCCGTTGCGGGGTGCCCGGGAGCATGGGAAAGATCGGCTGGGTGCGAATCGAGCGCTTGGATCTGGGTCTTCTCGTCAACGCAGGACACCAGGCACGTTCGGGTGGTTCATGTAGAGCCGACGACGTCGCGGACCTTTTCGGTGAACATGGGATCTTTCGACAGCTTCCACGAATCCTGTTTGTGTGGAGCCAATCCGAACGCTCTCCATACACGCGAAACAGTTGACTGCGACATGTCGAGATGCTCAGCCATCGACCGAGTCGACAGTGTGTCGCATTCTTCGGAGTGGTCTCGAGAGTTGCGGTGATCAGGTCTTTGATCTGCTCGTCGCCGACGGTTCGAGGTCGCCCGGGCCGGGTTCGTCGAGCAACCCTCGCAGCGGTGCTCGACGAACCGGCCTCGCCATCGCCGCACGGTACCTCGGTTGAGCCGAGTCGTTGTGCCACTTCGTATTCGACCGCCATCTCGGCAGCGAGAACGATTCGTGATCGCATCGCAAACCCGAGGCCGTCGTTCGCCGACGCGCCACCCTTCGAGCTCACGGCGCTCGTCATCGGTCAGAACAATATCCACTGCTCGCGGACCCCGGGTTGCCATTCCCAGTCTATCAACCGAATGACAATTAATGACTCAGGACACTAGACCACCACCGCCGCCGTTCCCCGGCAGGGATGTGGTGGGTGAATAGCCGAACGATGTCGAGATCCCACCCTGCCCTGGGGTCGTGGTGATATGGGTGCCGAAACTGGACGGATTGCCATTCGTGCCAACGACGTAAGGCGTACTCGAATCCACTGATTCGGGGTCGAGTTGCTGGAAAATGTATCCACCGCCGAGGCCGCCAGCTGCGCGGTGGTGGTACTGGAGGTGCCGTCCGAACCGTTCTTCCCACATCCGATGAGACCCACGATCAGTTCGGTGATGTTTTCAGGTTTCGTCCACGTACCCGACGTGACCTTGGTTTCCACGTTGTAGCCGTTGAGGACGGCGTCAGCGATGGCCTGGATCGTGTACTGAACCTCTTGCGGATCACCAACCGAACCGCCACCAAACCAGCCATTGAAAATGCCGTTGATGATCGACGCAATGTTCGCCGTCGCCGCATGAGCCAACAACCGGATCACATCAACCGGCTCACCCATATGCTTAAACTTCGGATTGAACTGGTTGTACGCGTAGTCATCCCAGAACGCCTGATCCGCATTCGCGAACTGCGACAGGCCTGACGTGGCACCGTTCGGGCGGTTCGCGGGCAGGAAGTATTTGCCCGGTACACCAGCACCGGGCTGATCTGGAGCTGTAATGGCTAACTCACCCTTCGATCATGCGGGCCAACCGCTTAGCGTGGCCACCACCGTCGTAGTCCGTGGAATGCGCAGTGCCGAGATAGTTGCGGATGTCCTCCCCCGCACGCGCGAAATCGGGCCAGCGGAACGGATTCCACCACGGCTGCGCCACCGCCAGACGTTCAGCGGTCTTGAACGCCCAGGCGCGGGCGGCCTCGGGTGTGCGCACCGACATCCACCCGGTTAGGTCGGCGACCGTGCGCAGCGGTGAACCTAGCGGCAGGTCGGCGATCGGATCACCCGGCGCCCACTCGGTGAACCGAGGCCGCGGGACGTGCAGCGCCCCGGCGATCCCGGACCGGCCGTGATGCACCGGCGTGTGCGGGTCGCCCAGCGTCGCGACGGCGAGCACCTGATGGCGAGGCCGCCGAGGCAGGATGTCGCGCGCGTACTTCACTGCGACCGCCGCGCCCGCACTGTAGCCGCCGACGACCACGAGTTCGCGGGATTCGGTGACAGCTCGATCCAACGCTGCCGCGCCGATCGCTTTCGACTCCTCATACGACAGGTCGCCCATGCCGGTCGCCGGGCCGAAGTCGGCCGGGTACGGCACATACGTGAACTTCACCTTGCGGGGTCGAGCGCGCGGCGCAGCGCCTCCGACGCGGGGGAGCCGCCGCGGGTGCCCAAGTTCCGTCGACCCAGAGAAGTTCGATCATGACCGTCCTGCCCACCATGCTCGGATCTCGTCGCGCCACACTTGCCATGGCCGGCGGAAGTCGCCTGCCGCCCAACGGTCACGGCGGGTCTTGTACTGCAACACCAGCAGCATCACCAGGAGCGCGAGCATCATCACGGCGCCACCCGAGTACAGGATGAATCGAATCCACGCCCGCCCCGGATAGTCAGTACCCGCCCACACTGACGCCGAGATCTGGAGAAAGACCAGCGACATCAGGGTCGACTTGCCTAGGTAGATGAGTGACACCCGCTCCTTCCACCAGTACTGCCATGCGGCGTAGCAGATGGTGTAGACGGTGGCCAGCACGGCGAGCACCACAAGTGCCCAGTCGGCTATCAGCTCCACTAGTTCAGCCTTCCGAAGATCAGCTCGGCCCAGTGGTTGCGTTCCAACTGGTCACGAAGCTCCCGCTGTACCGGCCGCGCCCGTTCGGCGAGCCGTGCGCTTTCGGACCGGGCTTCTTCGGCCGATCGCGCGTTTCGCTTCGAGCGCGCATCAACTTCGTGCGCGCTCGCCCCCTTGGTCTTGAATCCCCACATCAGTTGGACTCCAAGCTCTCTCGCAGTGCCTTCGACTGGCTCGCGATGAGCTGGCCGGCGACATTCCACTCGGCCATCGTCTGCGCGTTGCGCGCGTTGGTCTCGAGGAGGTCGGCGATGGTCTTGGCGTCGCGCTCGGCCGCGGTCTTGTAGATCGAGATCTCCGATCCCCATACGATCCAGCCACGGGCGAAGGCGATACCGAGCACGAGCGCCATGCCGACGACGACCCCCACCACGCCGATGTCACTCAGCGCGGCGGGGTTCATCCAAGCGCTGGCGCTCGAGGTCACGGTCATCGGCCGAGGTTGACTTCGCGCTCGACGCCGTCAGCGGGAAGCTCAATACCTGCCAACACCTTCGGTGTGACCTGCGGGCGGGTGAACAGGAATCCGAGAGCAATCGTGGAGACCGCGAGGATGGCGCCCTGTTGCTGCTCGCTGAGGTTCAAGCCGAACGCAACGACCAGCGGCACCGCGGTCTGAACGACCGCGACGAGCGCCGGGTACACGCTCTCCTTCACCGAGATCACCACGAGCAGACCGAGCACCGCGTTGACCGCGGCCATGAACACGCCCTGAGTCTCGGTGGGGATGTTGAACCCGAACGTGGTCAGCAGAACCAGGATGGCTGAGACGAGGGAGGTCCAGGCGGCGGGCTCGCGGCCGAGGACAAGACGAGGGGTGGGTACAGACATGACGAGAACTCCTTCTGTGGGTGCGGCTCAGGCCGCGATGAGGTCGACTGCTTCGACGGCCAGCGGGATGCCGGCCGCGTTGACGAGAGTGAGATCCTTCGCGGCGTCGCCGATCTTCTTCACCGCGCCTGAGGGGTCCCACTCGAGGACGCCGTGCTCGAACGCCTGACGCTTGCCGCCCGTGCCGTTCGAGATCTCGTCCGACGTCGGCCAGCCGAGCGGGCCCTTCTCGTAGCCCTCGAGCGCCCAGCGCTGGCCGATGACGCCCTTCACGACGTGGTGGTCCTTGCCGTCCTTGCGGTAGAGCACGCCACCCTGGAACGCCATGACTGCGCCGTCGGCGAGCTTGGTGAAGTCGCGCACCGGGAAGCCGAGTTCGCCGGTCTCCCACTTGCGCTCGGCGTACGCCTCGAACAGGCCGCCGTGCGGGATGGCGTGCGCGCCGGTCGCCGGGTGAAAGTAGATGTGCGCGTTCTCGTACTCGACGAACCGGCCCTTACCGTCGCGGCCGACCTTGCGCTCACCCCCGGCGCCGGGCTTCGCCTTACGGACGCCGACCCACGGATTCTCCTTGGCCTCGAGCTCGATCATGTTCATGACCACGAGCGGCTTATCCGGTGCCTGGAGGAGCCGCTGACGGAACAGCTTCATGTCGAGGTTCCCGGGGTCCCACTTGCCCTGGATCGCGCCGTACTCCTTGTGCGCGACGACCTTGTTCCACGGGTTGCCGAGGCGCTTGTTGATGGCCCGGACGACCTTCAGGTATGCGCCGTACTGGGCCTCCGACCATGCCGCGGTGCCGTTGTGTGCGGCCTCGATGCCGATCGTCACGGCGTTGCCGTTGTTCGCGGGGATGCCCGGCCACGAGCCGGTGCCCGCGTGCCATGCGACGCCGACGCCGCACAGCGTGACAACACCGTTCGGCGCGAGGTGGAGTTGCGACGCGAGCCCGAGAGACGAGTGCTGCGCGATACCCGCGGCGTCTCGCCGAACGAGCCGGTGTGGTGCATGAACGGACCCCAGATAGTGCCGAAGTCGCCGTGCCCGCGTTCGAACGCGCCGGGATAGATGTCAACCTTCAGGCCCTCGGCGCGCAGCACGTCGGGAAGCCAAACGGGATCAGCCATAATTGCCTCCTGTGGGCATGGGTGAATCCCCACACCCGAACGGGTGCAGGGTGAAAAGTTCTGTTGGGTTAGAGAGCTTCGGGGTTGATGCCGGCGTGCGGGGAACCGTCGAACGTTCCATCCGCCTTGCGGCGCTTCACCTCCGCGGCGAACGCCACAGCCTCTGCCTGCACCACCCGCTCCTGCGTATTCGCCTGGCGGGCCTTCATCTCCTCCACCTTCGCCAGATAGTTCTGATGCTCCTCATCAGCCAGCCGGGCGATCCGCTGCTCATACGTTTCATCCGGCTCATGCGAGTCGTAACACCACTTCCCCGCAGCCTTCGACGCCTCCAAGCTGTCCCCCGGTTCATAGTGCTTGATCGAATCCGCCACCAGCCGGACACCGCACTCCACCAGATGGCGGGCAACATCCACCCAATAGTCGGGTCCCATCACCAGCGGGGCACCCACCACACCAGGCAGGCCGATAAACAACACCGACACCGCCTGCGCTTCGGCTTCACGTTCCTCATCGGACATGTCAGCCCACTGCTTGAAAGACACTGTGCCCCCTCTCCGGGGGGCCAAGCCCTACCCGGGAATGTCTAGTACGTAACGGGTCTTTCCGTAATCCCAGATCCGCGGGATCTTGTTCTCCGCCGCGGCCTGCTGCTCGGTCCACGACTCGTCCCACAACAGGTTTGGGTCGTTGCGGAACCGCTTCAGGCGGAACAGGAACTTGTGCACCCGTTCGCCACGGAAGTAGTAGGTGTAATCCGGTCGCAGCTCGCCATCTTTGATGAAACCGCACTGCTCGTACAGGCCTCCGTCAGAGACGGCGTGGTCGGCGAATGTCACCACCCGTTGTGGTTGCATCGCAGCGACAGCGTGCTTCAGCAGCCGCGAATGCCCACCCCGCACGATCACCGAGGTGGCGAACCGCACCAACTCCACCTCAGTCTTGGTGCGCCACTTCATGCACATCACCGCGACCAACTCGCCACCATCGCGCAAACCGAACGCTTCACTCATTGCGGTCGCACCCTGAATGTGGTTGGCCTCGAGGAAGTCGCGGACCTCCACCCGATCTACCGCGGTCACGGTGAGACTGCGCGCATTCAGCCGGCGTTCCTGAGACACGCCCAGCTTGCGGGCGATCATGCGTTGGCAGATGTCCCGGCGGTCACGCCAGTCGTCTTCCCACACAGTCACCATCTGGATGCCCTTGTCGGCGCACCGCTGCCACTTCCGCTGGTGGTAGTGGCGGTCCTTCCCGGCGTCCTCCGAATGCCAGTACAGGCCGTTGAACTCGACCGCGATGTTCTTCGACGGGATGTAGATGTCGAGTTCGTTGGGTGCGATCACCGACCGCGTGCTGGTGACCACGTCGCCGGTGAGCGTCCGCACAAAGTCGGCGACCTCGATTTCGGCTCGAGAAATGTGCTTCGCACAAGCGGGACACCCGTTGCCCCGCCCTCGGTCCTTCGGTGCAGCCCACCACATGTGCCCGTCAGCGCACACCCACTGCAACTTCGTGTTCGACCCCGCCGACGTGACACCAAGGGCGGGGTCCACGAGCTGTCCGCGTAGCTCCTCGCTGAGCGGATTGGCGGTTGCTGCGTTCGCTGCATAGCTGGTGCCGCGGTGTGTGTACGAGCAAGCCTCGCATTGCACCGCCTCGCCCCGGATTCCTTTCGGCGTTCGCGAGAACTCCGTCCCGCAGGTGGAGCAGTTCCACCATGCCGGTTCCGCGGAGCCGCGGCTCACTCCCTCCGGGGTGTGCGGGTTGCGATCTGACCACCAGGCGGCGATCGGATAGTCCGATAGTGGATCTGACTTGGCAGCGGCCCGTGACCGTGCGGACGCCGCACCGGTCTTATCTGAGAGCCGGTAACACCGTGGGCATCCTGAGCCGTTGCTCCGGTTCTTCACCGTCGCCCGCCACTCATGCCCACACGTTCCACACCGCCACGCTGCTTTGTAGTTCGACTTCGCCGACACCGAAGTGTGCGGCTTCTCGTCGATCCACTCACCTTGCAGGTGGACAGCGATCCGGGATGCCGTGGCCGCGTTGCCGCGGTTAACCTCAGCGCCCTGCTTACCAGCACACTTGCGGCACCACTTCCGCAACCGCCGAGACGACTGCGACTCCTGCCACAGATTCCCGCAGGAACGGCACTCCCACCACCCCGACTGGCTGGCCGGCACCTCGAGGTGCCCTCTCCCGTCGTTGAGATCGATCCGCCATTCGGCTACATGCTCTGGGGCTAGTGGTGCTCGCTTATTCGCCACCCCAACAGGATAACCTGCTATCCGAAAGTTTCCGTTAGAACAGGCCGAGCTCCGACGCAGCAGTCGCCAAACCAGCAATCTCACGCATCAAACGAGTCATCGGGTCCTCATCCTCACGCGGACCAAACTCGAGTTCCCACTGCGCAAAATGATCCGCCGACCACTCCAACTTCGCCGACATCACCCGCTCAACATGAATCTCACGGCGCGTATCACCAGCCACCTCAAACGAACCACGATCACCCTTGTAGAGGTGGCCATACCCAGGCCAACCCACCACATACGGAGTCAACGCCGTCACCTTCACCTTGGCGTTCTTCTTCCGCGCCGTCGCCACAATCCCCGCACGAATCGCCATCACCGACGACAGCGTGTACGCCTTCCCCGGCAGGTCAAGGTGATACTCCTTGTAATGCGACGACCCGGACTGCGCAATCCGATGAGGCAACTTCACCGAAATCCACGCCAACACCGTGTCCGTATAAAACGGCTTCAACACCGCATCGATGGCGCCACCTTGCGCGCCAATTCCGTAGCCGCCGATATTCAGGTTGGATGTGACGAGGTCGCCGACCGTCTGGATGCCAGCGCTGATGAGTTCGTTCACTCCGGGGGCTGATTGTCCGCCGGCGTTGATGATGACGCCCTTGGATGGTGTTGTGGTGAATTCGGTTTCGATGCCGGAGTCTGCGGGGAAGTGGACGAACGGGAAGCCTTTGGGGGTGCCGAACATGTCTTGGTAGAACTTTGACGGCCAGGTGGGTGCCCCGTCAGCTCGGTTTCGGCGTCTTCGATGAAGTCGCCGATCAGTTGGCGGATGGTGCGGGTGAAGCCGTCGAAGATGGTGCCGCCGTTGGCTGCGCCTTCCATGTGGCCGGATTTGTCGACGATGTCGACGACCAAGGCTCCGTCCTTGATTCCGGTGAGGAAAGCTCCTGGCCATGGTTCGGGGTCGCCTTTGCGGTAGCGGCGGGTGACCACGGACAGTTCGGCGTCCTTCAGGATCATCTCTGCCCGGTCATGCCACTTCCCCCACCTGGACATGAACAGCGACCACGTTGTGCCGGCGGCCATGTCTTGGAGGAAGGTGGTGGGTTTGATGACGATGTCCCAGTTCGACATGTCCAACCCGTCCAACCAGGTGGAGGGGTTCATGGGGTCGTCTGGGATTTGCCAGATACTCGAGTTGATGCGCCACAGCTGCAGCAGGAGCGCTGTTTTCAGCACCCAGATGGAGGGTCCGGCCAACAGGAAGATGCGGGGGAACTGGAAGATGGCGGGCAGGAACGGATTCGACCAGACGTCGATCCACTTCAGGTTTTCGTAGTCGGTGAGGAATGTGACGTGCAGCATCCGCTGCCCCATCCCATCCTTCTTCACCGTCTTCTCGTCATAGCGGCCCGTGACACGGATACCGTTGTGTTCCACATCGATGTGGAAGAACTCGCCCTCACCACGCTTGATGCGGCCGATGTCGTCGTTCATCCACTGCGCCACCGGATGCTCGAATGGGATCGACAGGGTGATGGAGCCGGTGTCGTTTTCCTTGTCCTCCACCGCCAGGTCAGCAACCTCCAATAGGAGGTGCTGTAGCCGTTGGTGGCCGTCGAAAATGAACACCCCCGGCTGGGTGCGTTGCATCTTCGCCAGACGGCGTTCCTCCGCCGCCGTAACCTCCCAGATCGCTTCACACTTCTCCTGAAGCGTCAGGGTGTCGTAGTCGATTACAGGTGCAGTCATGACAGTCCCGGCATCTCAAGTCCGACAGGGCGAGTCCACAGACGCGGCTGATGCAGCTCAGCCCGGGCACCACCCGCAGGGGCGTTGGTGTAGGAGATCGGCAACAAGGTGGGCGGCGTGTATGGGGGATGTCGTGAATGATCCACTGCCCGTTCATCCGCCCGAGGAAGTTGGAGCCGGTGAACGTCATCGCATGCAGCTTGCGGCGTTCCCGGGTGATCCGCACACCCTGATCGCTCGATGTGATCTCGGGTAGGGCGACCGTCCGCGCCGCGTACGGACCTGACGGGGCGCGCTGCCCCCGCTTGCCACGCCACGACGGATCAGGCAACGTCCACTTCCCGCGCGTCAACACCCACGTCTGCCGCAACGGAGTGTCCGTCGGATTCGACACCAGAATCGTCCCCGACCCCGACGTCCCCGAACCCTCAAACACCGTCACCTCTTTGCCGGAATCCCACAACGGCATCGGCGCCCGCAACTCATACGTGATGTCATAAAACTGCTGCGTGTACGGGTCACGCTGGGTCTTCAACTCGGGAGCTTCCCGAAGCTGCATCGTCAAACGACGCTCACCCGACAGATCCGACCCCACCTCAACCTGAGTGTGCTGAAAGTTGGCATCCCACTCATCCGGCTGGGCTGCGAAATCCATACGGAAATCAGACTCAAGACGCCCGATCTCCGTCTCATCCGACAACGCATCCGACACATAGAAACCGAGGGTCATGTCGCGGGGCAGATACCGCACCCCACCGAACACGACACCCATCTCCGTGTCCTCCACCCACTGCGTTTCCACGGGAGAATCGATGAGACCTTCCACCCCACCCTCACTGAACAATATCTCATGTAACGATGCGTCGGATGAGACGAGATCGGGCGTCTTGAGTCTGATTTCCGTATGGATTTCGCAGCCCAGCCGGATGAGTGGGATGCCAACTTTCACACTCAGGTTGAGGGGGGTCGGAGTCGGGTGAGCGTCGTTTGACGATGCAGCTTCGGAGCTCCCGAGTTGAAGACCAGCGTGACCCGTACACGCAGCAGTTTTATGACATCACGTATGAGTTGCGGGCGCCGATGCCGTTGTGGGATTCCGGCAAAGAGGTGACGGTGTTTGAGGGTTCGGGGACGTCGGGGTCGGGGACGATTCTGGTGTCGAATCCGACGGACACTCCGTTGCGGCAGACGTGGGTGTTGACGCGCGGGAAGTGGACGTTGCCTGATCCGTCGTGGCGTGGCAAGCGGGGGCAGCGCGCCCCGTCAGGTCCGTACGCGGCGCGGACGGTCGCCCTACCCGAGATCACATCGAGCGATCAGGGTGTGCGGATCACCCGGGAACGCCGCAAGCTGCATGCGATGACGTTCACCGGCTCCAACTTCCTCGGGCGGATGAACGGGCAGTGGATCATTCACGACATCCCCCCATACACGCCGCCCACCTTGTTGCCGATCTCCTACACCAACGCCCCTGCGGGTGGTGCCCGGGCTGAGCTGCATCAGCCGCGTCTGTGGACTCGCCCTGTCGGACTTGAGATGCCGGGACTGTCATGACTGCACCTGTAATCGACTACGACACCCTGACGCTTCAGGAGAAGTGTGAAGCGATCTGGGAGGTTACGGCGGCGGAGGAACGCCGTCTGGCGAAGATGCAACGCACCCAGCCGGGGGTGTTCATTTTCGACGGCCACCAACGGCTACAGCACCTCCTATTGGAGGTTGCTGACCTGGCGGTGGAGGACAAGGAAAACGACACCGGCTCCATCACCCTGTCGATCCCATTCGAGCATCCGGTGGCGCAGTGGATGAACGACGACATCGGCCGCATCAAGCGTGGTGAGGGCGAGTTCTTCCACATCGATGTGGAACACAACGGTATCCGTGTCACGGGCCGCTATGACGAGAAGACGGTGAAGAAGGATGGGATGGGGCAGCGGATGCTGCACGTCACATTCCTCACCGACTACGAAAACCTGAAGTGGATCGACGTCTGGTCGAATCCGTTCCTGCCCGCCATCTTCCAGTTCCCCCGCATCTTCCTGTTGGCCGGACCCTCCATCTGGGTGCTGAAAACAGCGCTCCTGCTGCAGCTGTGGCGCATCAACTCGAGTATCTGGCAAATCCCAGACGACCCCATGAACCCCTCCACCTGGTTGGACGGGTTGGACATGTCGAACTGGGACATCGTCATCAAACCCACCACCTTCCTCCAAGACATGGCCGCCGGCACAACGTGGTCGCTGTTCATGTCCAGGTGGGGGAAGTGGCATGACCGGGCAGAGATGATCCTGAAGGACGCCGAACTGTCCGTGGTCACCCGCCGCTACCGCAAAGGCGACCCCGAACCATGGCCAGGAGCTTTCCTCACCGGAATCAAGGACGGAGCCTTGGTCGTCGACATCGTCGACAAATCCGGCCACATGGAAGGCGCAGCCAACGGCGGCACCATCTTCGACGGCTTCACCCGCACCATCCGCCAACTGATCGGCGACTTCATCGAAGACGCCGAAACCGAGCTGACGGGGCACCCACCTGGCCGTCAAAGTTCTACCAAGACATGTTCGGCACCCCCAAAGGCTTCCCGTTCGTCCACTTCCCCGCAGACTCCGGCATCGAAACCGAATTCACCACAACACCATCCAAGGGCGTCATCATCAACGCCGGCGGACAATCAGCCCCCGGAGTGAACGAACTCATCAGCGCTGGCATCCAGACGGTCGGCGACCTCGTCACATCCAACCTGAATATCGGCGGCTACGGAATTGGCGCGCAAGGTGGCGCCATCGATGCGGTGTTGAAGCCGTTTTATACGGACACGGTGTTGGCGTGGATTTCGGTGAAGTTGCCTCATCGGATTGCGCAGTCCGGGTCGTCGCATTACAAGGAGTATCACCTTGACCTGCCGGGGAAGGCGTACACGCTGTCGTCGGTGATGGCGATTCGTGCGGGGATTGTGGCGACGGCGCGGAAGAAGAACGCCAAGGTGAAGGTGACGGCGTTGACTCCGTATGTGGTGGGTTGGCCTGGGTATGGCCACCTCTACAAGGGTGATCGTGGTTCGTTTGAGGTGGCTGGTGATACGCGCCGTGAGATTCATGTTGAGCGGGTGATGTCGGCGAAGTTGGAGTGGTCGGCGGATCATTTTGCGCAGTGGGAACTCGAGTTTGGTCCGCGTGAGGATGAGGACCCGATGACTCGTTTGATGCGTGAGATTGCTGGTTTGGCGACTGCTGCGTCGGAGCTCGGCCTGTTCTAACGGAAACTTTCGGATAGCAGGTTATCCTGTTGGGGTGGCGAATAAGCGAGCACCACTAGCCCCAGAGCATGTAGCCGAATGGCGGATCGATCTCAACGACGGGAGAGGGCACCTCGAGGTGCCGGCCAGCCAGTCGGGGTGGTGGGAGTGCCGTTCCTGCGGGAATCTGTGGCAGGAGTCGCAGTCGTCTCGGCGGTTGCGGAAGTGGTGCCGCAAGTGTGCTGGTAAGCAGGGCGCTGAGGTTAACCGCGGCAACGCGGCCACGGCATCCCGGATCGCTGTCCACCTGCAAGGTGAGTGGATCGACGAGAAGCCGCACACTTCGGTGTCGGCGAAGTCGAACTACAAAGCAGCGTGGCGGTGTGGAACGTGTGGGCATGAGTGGCGGGCGACGGTGAAGAACCGGAGCAACGGCTCAGGATGCCCACGGTGTTACCGGCTCTCAGATAAGACCGGTGCGGCGTCCGCACGGTCACGGGCCGCTGCCAAGTCAGATCCACTATCGGACTATCCGATCGCCGCCTGGTGGTCAGATCGCAACCCGCACACCCCGGAGGGAGTGAGCCGCGGCTCCGCGGAACCGGCATGGTGGAACTGCTCCACCTGCGGGACGGAGTTCTCGCGAACGCCGAAAGGAATCCGGGGCGAGGCGGTGCAATGCGAGGCTTGCTCGTACACACACCGCGGCACCAGCTATGCAGCGAACGCAGCAACCGCCAATCCGCTCAGCGAGGAGCTACGCGGACAGCTCGTGGACCCCGCCCTTGGTGTCACGTCGGCGGGGTCGAACACGAAGTTGCAGTGGGTGTGCGCTGACGGGCACATGTGGTGGGCTGCACCGAAGGACCGAGGGCGGGGCAACGGGTGTCCCGCTTGTGCGAAGCACATTTCTCGAGCCGAAATCGAGGTCGCCGACTTTGTGCGGACGCTCACCGGCGACGTGGTCACCAGCACGCGGTCGGTGATCGCACCCAACGAACTCGACATCTACATCCCGTCGAAGAACATCGCGGTCGAGTTCAACGGCCTGTACTGGCATTCGGAGGACGCCGGGAAGGACCGCCACTACCACCAGCGGAAGTGGCAGCGGTGCGCCGACAAGGGCATCCAGATGGTGACTGTGTGGGAAGACGACTGGCGTGACCGCCGGGACATCTGCCAACGCATGATCGCCCGCAAGCTGGGCGTGTCTCAGGAACGCCGGCTGAATGCGCGCAGTCTCACCGTGACCGCGGTAGATCGGGTGGAGGTCCGCGACTTCCTCGAGGCCAACCACATTCAGGGTGCGACCGCAATGAGTGAAGCGTTCGGTTTGCGCGATGGTGGCGAGTTGGTCGCGGTGATGTGCATGAAGTGGCGCACCAAGACTGAGGTGGAGTTGGTGCGGTTCGCCACCTCGGTGATCGTGCGGGGTGGGCATTCGCGGCTGCTGAAGCACGCTGTCGCTGCGATGCAACCACAACGGGTGGTGACATTCGCCGACCACGCCGTCTCTGACGGAGGCCTGTACGAGCAGTGCGGTTTCATCAAAGATGGCGAGCTGCGACCGGATTACACCTACTACTTCCGTGGCGAACGGGTGCACAAGTTCCTGTTCCGCCTGAAGCGGTTCCGCAACGACCCAAACCTGTTGTGGGACGAGTCGTGGACCGAGCAGCAGGCCGCGGCGGAGAACAAGATCCCGCGGATCTGGGATTACGGAAAGACCCGTTACGTACTAGACATTCCCGGGTAGGGCTTGGCCCCCCGGAGAGGGGGCACAGTGTCTTTCAAGCAGTGGGCTGACATGTCCGATGAGGAACGTGAAGCCGAAGCGCAGGCGGTGTCGGTGTTGTTTATCGGCCTGCCTGGTGTGGTGGGTGCCCCGCTGGTGATGGGACCCGACTATTGGGTGGATGTTGCCCGCCATCTGGTGGAGTGCGGTGTCCGGCTGGTGGCGGATTCGATCAAGCACTATGAACCGGGGGACAGCTTGGAGGCGTCGAAGGCTGCGGGGAAGTGGTGTTACGACTCGCATGAGCCGGATGAAACGTATGAGCAGCGGATCGCCCGGCTGGCTGATGAGGAGCATCAGAACTATCTGGCGAAGGTGGAGGAGATGAAGGCCCGCCAGGCGAATACGCAGGAGCGGGTGGTGCAGGCAGAGGCTGTGGCGTTCGCCGCGGAGGTGAAGCGCCGCAAGGCGGATGGAACGTTCGACGGTTCCCCGCACGCCGGCATCAACCCCGAAGCTCTCTAACCCAACAGAACTTTTCACCCTGCACCCGTTCGGGTGTGGGGATTCACCCATGCCCACAGGAGGCAATTATGGCTGATCCCGTTTGGCTTCCCGACGTGCTGCGCGCCGAGGGCCTGAAGGTTGACATCTATCCCGGCGCGTTCGAACGCGGGCACGGCGACTTCGGCACTATCTGGGGTCCGTTCATGCACCACACCGGCTCGTTCGGCGAGACGCCGCGGGGTATCGCGCAGCACTCGTCTCTCGGGCTCGCGTCGCAACTCCACCTCGCGCCGAACGGTGTTGTCACGCTGTGCGGCGTCGGCGTCGCATGGCACGCGGGCACCGGCTCGTGGCCGGGCATCCCCGCGAACAACGGCAACGCCGTGACGATCGGCATCGAGGCCGCACACAACGGCACCGCGGCATGGTCGGAGGCCCAGTACGGCGCATACCTGAAGGTCGTCCGGGCCATCAACAAGCGCCTCGGCAACCCGTGGAACAAGGTCGTCGCGCACAAGGAGTACGGCGCGATCCAGGGCAAGTGGGACCCCGGGAACCTCGACATGAAGCTGTTCCGTCAGCGGCTCCTCCAGGCACCGGATAAGCCGCTCGTGGTCATGAACATGATCGAGCTCGAGGCCAAGGAGAATCCGTGGGTCGGCGTCCGTAAGGCGAAGCCCGGCGCCGGGGGTGAGCGCAAGGTCGGCCGCGACGGTAAGGGCCGGTTCGTCGAGTACGAGAACGCGCACATCTACTTTCACCCGGCGACCGGCGCGCACGCCATCCCGCACGGCGGCCTGTTCGAGGCGTACGCCGAGCGCAAGTGGGAGACCGGCGAACTCGGCTTCCCGGTGCGCGACTTCACCAAGCTCGCCGACGGCGCAGTCATGGCGTTCCAGGGTGGCGTGCTCTACCGCAAGGACGGCAAGGACCACCACGTCGTGAAGGGCGTCATCGGCCAGCGCTGGGCGCTCGAGGGCTACGAGAAGGGCCCGCTCGGCTGGCCGACGTCGGACGAGATCTCGAACGGCACGGGCGGCAAGCGTCAGGCGTTCGAGCACGGCGTCCTCGAGTGGGACCCCTCAGGCGCGGTGAAGAAGATCGGCGACGCCGCGAAGGATCTCACTCTCGTCAACGCGGCCGGCATCCCGCTGGCCGTCGAAGCAGTCGACCTCATCGCGGCCTGAGCCGCACCCACAGAAGGAGTTCTCGTCATGTCTGTACCCACCCCTCGTCTTGTCCTCGGCCGCGAGCCCGCCGCCTGGACCTCCCTCGTCTCAGCCATCCTGGTTCTGCTGACCACGTTCGGGTTCAACATCCCCACCGAGACTCAGGGCGTGTTCATGGCCGCGGTCAACGCGGTGCTCGGTCTGCTCGTGGTGATCTCGGTGAAGGAGAGCGTGTACCCGGCGCTCGTCGCGGTCGTTCAGACCGCGGTGCCGCTGGTCGTTGCGTTCGGCTTGAACCTCAGCGAGCAGCAACAGGGCGCCATCCTCGCGGTCTCCACGATTGCTCTCGGATTCCTGTTCACCCGCCCGCAGGTCACACCGAAGGTGTTGGCAGGTATTGAGCTTCCCGCTGACGGCGTCGAGCGCGAAGTCAACCTCGGCCGATGACCGTGACCTCGAGCGCCAGCGCTTGGATGAACCCCGCCGCGCTGAGTGACATCGGCGTGGTGGGGGTCGTCGTCGGCATGGCGCTCGTGCTCGGTATCGCCTTCGCCCGTGGCTGGATCGTATGGGGATCGGAGATCTCGATCTACAAGACCGCGGCCGAGCGCGACGCCAAGACCATCGCCGACCTCCTCGAGACCAACGCGCGCAACGCGCAGACGATGGCCGAGTGGAATGTCGCCGGCCAGCTCATCGCGAGCCAGTCGAAGGCACTGCGAGAGAGCTTGGAGTCCAACTGATGTGGGGATTCAAGACCAAGGGGGCGAGCGCGCACGAAGTTGATGCGCGCTCGAAGCGAAACGCGCGATCGGCCGAAGAAGCCCGGTCCGAAAGCGCACGGCTCGCCGAACGGGCGCGGCCGGTACAGCGGGAGCTTCGTGACCAGTTGGAACGCAACCACTGGGCCGAGCTGATCTTCGGAAGGCTGAACTAGTGGAGCTGATAGCCGACTGGGCACTTGTGGTGCTCGCCGTGCTGGCCACCGTCTACACCATCTGCTACGCCGCATGGCAGTACTGGTGGAAGGAGCGGTGTCACTCATCTACCTAGGCAAGTCGACCCTGATGTCGCTGGTCTTTCTCCAGATCTCGGCGTCAGTGTGGGCGGGTACTGACTATCCGGGGCGGGCGTGGATTCGATTCATCCTGTACTCGGGTGGCGCCGTGATGATGCTCGCGCTCCTGGTGATGCTGCTGGTGTTGCAGTACAAGACCCGCCGTGACCGTTGGGCGGCAGGCGACTTCCGCCGGCCATGGCAAGTGTGGCGCGACGAGATCCGAGCATGGTGGGCAGGACGGTCATGATCGAACTTCTCTGGGTCGACGGAACTTGGGCACCCGCGGCGGCTCCCCCGCGTCGGAGGCGCTGCGCCGCGCGCTCGACCCCCGCAAGGTGAAGTTCACGTATGTGCCGTACCCGGCCGACTTCGGCCCGGCGACCGGCATGGGCGACCTGTCGTATGAGGAGTCGAAAGCGATCGGCGCGGCAGCGTTGGATCGAGCTGTCACCGAATCCCGCGAACTCGTGGTCGTCGCGGCACGTGGGCGCGGCGGCAGTGGTCGCGCGGCGCTGCCTTGCTCGGCGTCGCGACGTCACGCCAGCGGCATCCCGGATCGCTCACGACGCGGTCGGCCCTATGCCGACTGCGCTGAGCACCGCCACAAGTGCCCAGTCGGCTATCATATCAGCTCCACTAGTTCAGCCTTCCGAAGATCAGCTCGGCCCAGTGGTTGCGTTCCAACTGGTCACGAAGCTCCCGCTGTACCGGCCGCGCCCGTTCGGCGAGCCGTGCGCTTTCGGACCGGGCTTCTTCGGCCGATCGCGCGTTTCGCTTCGAGCGCGCATCAACTTCGTGCGCGCTCGCCCCCTTGGTCTTGAATCCCCACATCAGTTGGACTCCAAGCTCTCTCGCAGTGCCTTCGACTGGCTCGCGATGAGCTGGCCGGCGACATTCCACTCGGCCATCGTCTGCGCGTTGCGCGCGTTGGTCTCGAGGAGGTCGGCGATGGTCTTGGCGTCGCGCTCGGCCGCGGTCTTGTAGATCGAGATCTCCGATCCCCATACGATCCAGCCACGGGCGAAGGCGATACCGAGCACGAGCGCCATGCCGACGACGACCCCCACCACGCCGATGTCACTCAGCGCGGCGGGGTTCATCCAAGCGCTGGCGCTCGAGGTCACGGTCATCGGCCGAGGTTGACTTCGCGCTCGACGCCGTCAGCGGGAAGCTCAATACCTGCCAACACCTTCGGTGTGACCTGCGGGCGGGTGAACAGGAATCCGAGAGCAATCGTGGAGACCGCGAGGATGGCGCCCTGTTGCTGCTCGCTGAGGTTCAAGCCGAACGCAACGACCAGCGGCACCGCGGTCTGAACGACCGCGACGAGCGCCGGGTACACGCTCTCCTTCACCGAGATCACCACGAGCAGACCGAGCACCGCGTTGACCGCGGCCATGAACACGCCCTGAGTCTCGGTGGGGATGTTGAACCCGAACGTGGTCAGCAGAACCAGGATGGCTGAGACGAGGGAGGTCCAGGCGGCGGGCTCGCGGCCGAGGACAAGACGAGGGGTGGGTACAGACATGACGAGAACTCCTTCTGTGGGTGCGGCTCAGGCCGCGATGAGGTCGACTGCTTCGACGGCCAGCGGGATGCCGGCCGCGTTGACGAGAGTGAGATCCTTCGCGGCGTCGCCGATCTTCTTCACCGCGCCTGAGGGGTCCCACTCGAGGACGCCGTGCTCGAACGCCTGACGCTTGCCGCCCGTGCCGTTCGAGATCTCGTCCGACGTCGGCCAGCCGAGCGGGCCCTTCTCGTAGCCCTCGAGCGCCCAGCGCTGGCCGATGACGCCCTTCACGACGTGGTGGTCCTTGCCGTCCTTGCGGTAGAGCACGCCACCCTGGAACGCCATGACTGCGCCGTCGGCGAGCTTGGTGAAGTCGCGCACCGGGAAGCCGAGTTCGCCGGTCTCCCACTTGCGCTCGGCGTACGCCTCGAACAGGCCGCCGTGCGGGATGGCGTGCGCGCCGGTCGCCGGGTGAAAGTAGATGTGCGCGTTCTCGTACTCGACGAACCGGCCCTTACCGTCGCGGCCGACCTTGCGCTCACCCCCGGCGCCGGGCTTCGCCTTACGGACGCCGACCCACGGATTCTCCTTGGCCTCGAGCTCGATCATGTTCATGACCACGAGCGGCTTATCCGGTGCCTGGAGGAGCCGCTGACGGAACAGCTTCATGTCGAGGTTCCCGGGTCCCACTTGCCCTGGATCGCGCCGTACTCCTTGTGCGCGACGACCTTGTTCCACGGGTTGCCGAGGCGCTTGTTGATGGCCCGGACGACCTTCAGGTATGCGCCGTACTGGGCCTCCGACCATGCCGCGGTGCCGTTGTGTGCGGCCTCGATGCCGATCGTCACGGCGTTGCCGTTGTTCGCGGGGATGCCCGGCCACGAGCCGGTGCCCGCGTGCCATGCGACGCCGACGCCGCACAGCGTGACAACACCGTTCGGCGCGAGGTGGAGTTGCGACGCGAGCCCGAGAGACGAGTGCTGCGCGATACCCGCGGCGTCTCGCCGAACGAGCCGGTGTGGTGCATGAACGGACCCCAGATAGTGCCGAAGTCGCCGTGCCCGCGTTCGAACGCGCCGGGATAGATGTCAACCTTCAGGCCCTCGGCGCGCAGCACGTCGGGAAGCCAAACGGGATCAGCCATAATTGCCTCCTGTGGGCATGGGTGAATCCCCACACCCGAACGGGTGCAGGGTGAAAAGTTCTGTTGGGTTAGAGAGCTTCGGGTTGATGCCGGCGTGCGGGAACCGTCGAACGTTCCATCCGCCTTGCGGCGCTTCACCTCCGCGGCGAACGCCACAGCCTCTGCCTGCACCACCCGCTCCTGCGTATTCGCCTGGCGGGCCTTCATCTCCTCCACCTTCGCCAGATAGTTCTGATGCTCCTCATCAGCCAGCCGGGCGATCCGCTGCTCATACGTTTCATCCGGCTCATGCGAGTCGTAACACCACTTCCCCGCAGCCTTCGACGCCTCCAAGCTGTCCCCGGTTCATAGTGCTTGATCGAATCCGCCACCAGCCGGACACCGCACTCCACCAGATGGCGGGCAACATCCACCCAATAGTCGGGTCCCATCACCAGCGGGGCACCCACCACACCAGGCAGGCCGATAAACAACACCGACACCGCCTGCGCTTCGGCTTCACGTTCCTCATCGGACATGTCAGCCCACTGCTTGAAAGACACTGTGCCCCTCTCCGGGGGCCAAGCCCTACCCGGGAATGTCTAGTACGTAACGGGTCTTTCCGTAATCCCAGATCCGCGGGATCTTGTTCTCCGCCGCGGCCTGCTGCTCGGTCCACGACTCGTCCCACAACAGGTTTGGGTCGTTGCGGAACCGCTTCAGGCGGAACAGGAACTTGTGCACCCGTTCGCCACGGAAGTAGTAGGTGTAATCCGGTCGCAGCTCGCCATCTTTGATGAAACCGCACTGCTCGTACAGGCCTCCGTCAGAGACGGCGTGGTCGGCGAATGTCACCACCCGTTGTGGTTGCATCGCAGCGACAGCGTGCTTCAGCAGCCGCGAATGCCCACCCCGCACGATCACCGAGGTGGCGAACCGCACCAACTCCACCTCAGTCTTGGTGCGCCACTTCATGCACATCACCGCGACCAACTCGCCACCATCGCGCAAACCGAACGCTTCACTCATTGCGGTCGCACCCTGAATGTGGTTGGCCTCGAGGAAGTCGCGGACCTCCACCCGATCTACCGCGGTCACGGTGAGACTGCGCGCATTCAGCCGGCGTTCCTGAGACACGCCCAGCTTGCGGGCGATCATGCGTTGGCAGATGTCCCGGCGGTCACGCCAGTCGTCTTCCCACACAGTCACCATCTGGATGCCCTTGTCGGCGCACCGCTGCCACTTCCGCTGGTGGTAGTGGCGGTCCTTCCCGGCGTCCTCCGAATGCCAGTACAGGCCGTTGAACTCGACCGCGATGTTCTTCGACGGGATGTAGATGTCGAGTTCGTTGGGTGCGATCACCGACCGCGTGCTGGTGACCACGTCGCCGGTGAGCGTCCGCACAAAGTCGGCGACCTCGATTTCGGCTCGAGAAATGTGCTTCGCACAAGCGGGACACCCGTTGCCCGCCCTCGGTCCTTCGGTGCAGCCCACCACATGTGCCCGTCAGCGCACACCCACTGCAACTTCGTGTTCGACCCCGCCGACGTGACACCAAGGGCGGGGTCCACGAGCTGTCCGCGTAGCTCCTCGCTGAGCGGATTGGCGGTTGCTGCGTTCGCTGCATAGCTGGTGCCGCGGTGTGTGTACGAGCAAGCCTCGCATTGCACCGCCTCGCCCCGGATTCCTTTCGGCGTTCGCGAGAACTCCGTCCCGCAGGTGGAGCAGTTCCACCATGCCGGTTCCGCGGAGCCGCGGCTCACTCCCTCCGGGGTGTGCGGGTTGCGATCTGACCACCAGGCGGCGATCGGATAGTCCGATAGTGGATCTGACTTGGCAGCGGCCCGTGACCGTGCGGACGCCGCACCGGTCTTATCTGAGAGCCGGTAACACCGTGGGCATCCTGAGCCGTTGCTCCGGTTCTTCACCGTCGCCCGCCACTCATGCCCACACGTTCCACACCGCCACGCTGCTTTGTAGTTCGACTTCGCCGACACCGAAGTGTGCGGCTTCTCGTCGATCCACTCACCTTGCAGGTGGACAGCGATCCGGGATGCCGTGGCCGCGTTGCCGCGGTTAACCTCAGCGCCCTGCTTACCAGCACACTTGCGGCACCACTTCCGCAACCGCCGAGACGACTGCGACTCCTGCCACAGATTCCCGCAGGAACGGCACTCCCACCACCCCGACTGGCTGGCCGGCACCTCGAGGTGCCCTCTCCCGTCGTTGAGATCGATCCGCCATTCGGCTACATGCTCTGGGGCTAGTGGTGCTCGCTTATTCGCCACCCCAACAGGATAACCTGCTATCCGAAAGTTTCCGTTAGAACAGGCCGAGCTCCGACGCAGCAGTCGCCAAACCAGCAATCTCACGCATCAAACGAGTCATCGGGTCCTCATCCTCACGCGGACCAAACTCGAGTTCCCACTGCGCAAAATGATCCGCCGACCACTCCAACTTCGCCGACATCACCCGCTCAACATGAATCTCACGGCGCGTATCACCAGCCACCTCAAACGAACCACGATCACCCTTGTAGAGGTGGCCATACCCAGGCCAACCCACCACATACGGAGTCAACGCCGTCACCTTCACCTTGGCGTTCTTCTTCCGCGCCGTCGCCACAATCCCGCACGAATCGCCATCACCGACGACAGCGTGTACGCCTTCCCGGCAGGTCAAGGTGATACTCCTTGTAATGCGACGACCGGACTGCGCAATCCGATGAGGCAACTTCACCGAAATCCACGCCAACACCGTGTCCGTATAAAACGGCTTCAACACCGCATCGATGGCGCCACCTTGCGCGCCAATTCCGTAGCCGCGATATTCAGGTTGGATGTGACGAGGTCGCGACCGTCTGGATGCCAGCGCTGATGAGTTCGTTCACTCGGGGCTGATTGTCCGCCGGCGTTGATGATGACGCCTTGGATGTGTTGTGGTGAATTCGGTTTCGATGCCGGAGTCTGCGGGAAGTGGACGAACGGAAGCCTTTGGGGGTGCCGAACATGTCTTGGTAGAACTTTGACGGCCAGGTGGTGCCCCGTCAGCTCGGTTTCGGCGTCTTCGATGAAGTCGCCGATCAGTTGGCGGATGGTGCGGTGAAGCCGTCGAAGATGGTGCCGCCGTTGGCTGCGCCTTCCATGTGGCCGGATTTGTCGACGATGTCGACGACCAAGGCTCCGTCCTTGATTCCGGTGAGAAAGCTCCTGGCCATGGTTCGGGTCGCCTTTGCGGTAGCGGCGGGTGACACGGACAGTTCGGCGTCCTTCAGGATCATCTCTGCCGGTCATGCCACTTCCCCACCTGGACATGAACAGCGACCACGTTGTGCGGCGGCCATGTCTTGGAGGAAGGTGGTGGTTTGATGACGATGTCCCAGTTCGACATGTCCAACCCGTCCAACCAGGTGGAGGGTTCATGGGTCGTCTGGGATTTGCCAGATACTCGAGTTGATGCGCCACAGCTGCAGCAGGAGCGCTGTTT
>NZ_FNLM01000009.1 GCF_900105725.1 Gordonia westfalica | reverse complement strand
GCCGCAAACTCCTGCGCACCCTCATGGGCCGGCGCCTTTGCTCGCAGCTTCTTGGGGCGGCGGAATGACGCGAGGTCCCGGCGTCCGATTACTGCTCTGCGAGTGAGGGTGTCAGCCAAGTCTTCGAGGTGTGCCTCGATCGTGACCAGCGCCTCGGTGAGGCGGCGTTGCCCGTAGCGATCCAGGAAGAGTCCGCTGGTGTCGTGGTCGTTGTTCACTGCTGGTCTCCTTGGTTGCCGTGAGCCATGCTGTCGCGTCGAAGGGTCATCGGGGTATCTGCCAGAAGTCGGGTCGTATCCGGCGGCGAGGCCACCGCGAGCTTGTCCTGTGTGGCCCGTTGTAGCTGCGGTAGTGGTGGCGGCTCGGGATGGCTCCGCAGTAGCGGTACCGATTCACAATGCGGGTCACAGGGACTCCTCGATGTCGTGTTGCAGGTATCCATCACGCGATAGCCGCCAAGTCACGGTCTCGGCGACGTAGCGCGCATGTCCGGATTTGCTCTGTGGTGAAACCGTCGAGTTCGTTTTCGATGGCGTGTTCTACGGCGCGGAGGAGGGCTGCCGTGCATGCCGCGGTCATGACGCCACTTCCTCACGCAATGCGGAACATTCATCCAGTGCCGGTGGTAGTCCCGGAACACCATCCACTCATTCCAGGTGTATCGGCTTCCGTCACGCCAGATAAGGCGGCGTTGAAGCTCCACAGCTGCAACCCGTTCAGGCCGTCACGGGAACGACGCGGTACTCGTAGCGGCTCATGGGTCTCCTTGATCGTGCAGGGTGGCAGTAGGGGTGGGCTTGGAATGCGGGGTGTGGAAGCGTTCGTAGCCGACATCGAAGGTGCTGCCGCAGGGCATTCGGCTGCGATTTGGCCTGCGTGGTTGGTGCCGGCCAACCGGGACCGCACCGCCGCAGTGTGGGCCGGGTAGTTGCGGGCATCCACATTCACCATCGACTGCACGGGCGGCTCACGACTCCTCCTCTTGGCATTCGGGTCCACACGAGACGGGTGGAGGACAGTCGCGTTGGCACACGAAGCACCAGGCGGGTGGGTGAGGGAGAGAGCAAGCTGGTCGGTCACTGCGCCTCCTCGATGTGTAGTTCGAGCCACAACCGGCCCCGCTCCCCTTCTCGGCGGGATGGATGGTCGGCATCTGCTTGGTCATCAGATCCGGTGTGTCATCAGCAACCAGGCCGGCGTCCACCAATCCGTCGCAGGCGGCTTTCAATGTGGGGACAAGGTTGTCGGCGTCGCGGCGGCGAACATCACGTGGCGTGTAGTGGAGGCTGACGTCCACGTGGGCGCAGTTTTGCGGCACGCGCGCATTCCGGGCTAGGACGTACACCGCTTGACGCACAGAGGCCACCACAGCCGCCTTCTTCCGCCAATGCATGCGCTGATTCTCAGTGAGGGGTGGACGTGCGTAGGGCAACTCGACAATGACGCTCATGCTGGCCGCCCGTCGATCTGGATACCGAAGTTGCCCGCGAAGTTCGCGATCTTCCGGTCGATCTTCGCCTCATGCAGAGCGCGCTGTTCCGGATCGGCCTGCGCCCGAGATGACCACTCCTGGCGAACCTCTCGCGCCCACTGCACGATCTCACCCGGCTCCGGGCGTCTTGATGTTTGATGGCGCGGCGCTCCACAGCCTCCAGTAGCTCAGGTAGGTCGAGTTTGTAGCGGGCGAACATGCGAGCCCACACGATCGCGATCTCCTGGGCTTCCTTCTCGGACTTCGGGCGGATCGCGGTGCGGCGGTGGACAAACGCGGTGTGCTTGAGTACTTGGCCGGCGTCTGCCACGTTCTGCGGTGTGAGGTCGATTCGGTTCATGAGAGTTTCCTCTGTGCTTCGGTGGCTGCGGCTTGGGCGGGTTGGATGACGCTGGTTTCCCAGATGTCGGTCTTGGTGGGTTCGGCGGTTCTGCCGTTGTTCTTCAGGACGTCGGAGACGAGGTGCGGGAGGAGTCCGGGTGTCCGTCACGGTTGGCCCATCTTCGAAGTGCTTCCTCGATGACGGGGCGGTCGTAGTGGCGGAGTTTGCGGATCTCGTTGACGAGTGCTTGTTCGACTTTGGCGGGGAATCTTTGGCCGACGTGAGTGCGGATGAAGGTCAGTTCTGTCGATGAGCCTTTGGCGGGGGTTGTGCGTGTGCTCGTTTCGATCTCGCTGGGCACGTAGTCGTCGATCGGCGGTTCGTCCGGGAGGGGCACACACTCTTCCCCGTTCCCTTTCCCCCGTTCCCTTTCCTACTTCCGGCGCCGAAACGTCCGACACTTTCGTCGGAGATTCCGTCACTGTCGCTCGGAGATTCCGCATCTACGCCTTGACCTGCACCTTTGGAGTTCGCGACGGCCCGCTCGGCTGCTTCGACCAGCCCTTCGCGTGGCTTAGCTCTTTTCTCGGTCCGCTGATGCTTGGACCACGACGGGATGGCGTAGAAGGGCGTCCTTCGTGCCGGAAGTACACGACGCCGAAGTGGTCCGAAACGTCCGAGAGAAGTCGCGGATAATCCGACACCGGTATTTCATCGTTAGGAAAGGCGAACCCGATGACCCGAACCGGAGTGGCATCTCCGATGCCGTAGTCGTCGGCCCAGTTCCACATTGCGATGAACAGCAGGCGGGTGCGCAGGTCTGCGCCGGCGGTGTCAGCCGAGTCCCAGAAGTCGGGTTTGATCGTTCTAATTCGTGGCACCTACCGCACCTCCCCTCGTGGTGGGGTGTAGTCATGCCGGTACTTGCGACCCAACCCTTCGGGAGTGGCCCAGTGTTCGCGGCCGGTGTGGCAGTTGCGCATACGGATACCGCGGTTGCCGAGGCCGCTGGCGTCGGAGTCAGCAACCACCTCGTAGGGGATGCCGGTCTTTTTGTGGGTCCAGAACGATCCTTCGAGGCTCACTGTTGGTCCTCCGCCCCATCAGCGAACGACCGGATCGTGCGTTCAACCACACCCATCCGCTGGGCGACAACCTGTGCGCACACTGCATGGCGGGCGTCCATTTCCCACTGGTAGCGGGCTTCGGCGTGCACCACGTCGGCGGCGGCGTTCAGTCCGGAGGTGCGGTCTAGGCCGTGCGCCCGGATCAGCTTCGCCATGTCCTCGGCCTGAGGCATTGCCTGCTCCACGGAGACCGGTGCCTGGGTTGCGATGTACTCGGCTAGTAGGGATTCCAGAGAAGGAACAGACATCAGGCCACACCCCGCCTTCGGGAGAACGGTGGTAGCCGTCAGGGTGTGGCAGATACCCCGCCGTCCAAAACCCGTAGCCGTGGTGCTTCCGGTCAGCGCCGCGACAATCAGGCTCAGTGCAATAGGTGACAGGCAGACCGTTCTCATCGAGACCGCGGCGAGCAGATCCGGGGCAGGTCAGCTCGAACTCGCCGTCGTCTCGATGTACCTCTCGGTCGTACTCGAAGGCGGCGTGGCGGCACTTCTCACGAAGGTGGAAGGTCACCGTCCCGAGGCCATACAGGTTGCGTTCGAATGTGATTACGCGCTGCCGCCTGGTTACGGGCTCTTGGCAGGACGGGCAGACGCCGGGAGTGCCATACCGCTCGAAGGTCTTGCCGCTGTGTTCAGCGATGGTGTCGATGACCACATGCTGGCAGGGCATCAGATCGCGGCAGGTGCCGCAGATGGGGTAGTGCTCGGCAATCCTCGGCCAGCCGACGTCCTTCCAGAATCCGACTGACTTCCGGTCGGTGCCGGTGGTTGGTTCTGCGTCGGTCGCTGTGTGCTCAACTACCCATACGGTGCGGCCGTCACGTGTGTCTTCGCGGACGCTGACGATTCGGCGGAGGGTGCCGGGGTGTGTTTGGGTTGCATCCCGGATTACAAGTTCACCCACCTCTGGTGCGCGGTAGGTCCACTGGACGCCCATGGCTTGGAGGCGGTTGTGCCTCCATCGTGGTCTACTCAGGTAGGTGGAGATGTAATCTGTCATTGGCTGAACTCCTTCGCAGTTCGGTCAGTGGCCGGGGTGTTCACAGCACCCTGGCCACCCCTCATTCTACCCCGATGGTGGGGTTTTCCCGTTGTGCCACAGCAGGATTCGCGCCTTCGGGTAGCAGGGGTGGGAGTATCCGGAGTCGGGGTAGTAGCCAGTCGATGACGGCTTCGAGGGGTTGCAGCGGCAGGTCACAACTCACCCCCGACGGTGTCTTGGCGAGCGTCATTCGCTGTATTCAGCGCGACAAAGAGTCGGTCCCAGGTTGCTACCGAGGCACCGGCGCGTCCGTTGATGACCTGCGACAGGTGCTTTTCGCTGACGCCGGCGCGACGCGCGAGATCGCCCTGCGAGACTCCGGTCTCGGCAAGTCGGGTCCTCAGTGCGACGGCGAGGTTGTCGGCGAGCGATCCTGCACGCCACTCCGGAATGTCGCTCACGACTCACCCCGACGATGCGGGCGAGCGGCTTCCATATCTCATAGACCGGTTCGTCGTGGTGGTGTTCCGTCCACGACCACTCGGCGATTAGCTCCCGTACCCGTTGGATGGTGGCGTCTCGGTTGGCGATGCGGGACTGTAGTTGTCCGTGCCGGTATGCGGCAGCATCGAGGTCCGCCTTCGCCTGGTCGAGTTCGGCGAGCAGAGCGGGCACCAACTCGGGTGTAGCGGCAATGAACTCGGCGTCGGCGGAGGACGTGATCAGCCCTGCAACTCGCGGACCCCATACGCTCCCGGCGAAGACGCCGACAGACTCGCGTGTGGTGCCATCCCAGGGTTCTGCTTCCCACGGCCCGGGTGTGATGCCTTCGAGCAGCTTCCTTGCTTCCTCTGCGGCGCTCATCGGTCACCCCGCAGAAGCCCAGCGATATGGGCGGCAATCTCGCGACACTGCCGCCCGGCGCAAACCCTTCGCGGCCTTCATCCCACTTCCGATAGGCCATATCCATTTCGGCGGCGTCACTTTCTCGGGTGCGCGCTGAGTCGTGGGTGCCGATTGGGCCGGGGTATAGGCGTCGGTACAGCTCGCGGGCGATCCTCTCCACCACATCGTCTGCGGTGGCCTCAGATTCGAGACGACGGGCAGCATTGCGGAGTTCGTCGGCGTTGAACGGGCCGAGAGCCGCTTCAGCACGGAATTTGACTCCCAACTTGAGTGCCCGGTCGATCAGGATGTTCGCCGCGAATCTCAGGTGCTCGGGGTTGCCGGCGTCCGGTGCGGGGAGGTCGCGGGCTTTCTCTGCTTCCGCCCGCCAGTGATCCCGATCAGCAGCGACAGTGGTGATACGCGCGTCGATCTGGTCGGACCACGACCCCGCTCCCGCGCGTAGGTGGCGGTAGATTTCAGGGTGGCGCAGTATCCGCAGGTAGGTGTCGGCTTGCTGTCTCAGTGGCGACATAGGACGCAGCTGGTCTTCGAGTTCGGCGATGCGTGCCTCCGCCTTCTCCAGGAGTCGCCGGTCCACCAGATACGTCGGACGCCCATACCCATCACGGGTCACATAGCTGTTGCCGCCGTGGATGATCGGGGGATCACCAACAGGACCGAAACCGATGTCAGACATCGAATGCCGCCTTTCTGACGAAGTCGTGGCCCAACAGCTCCCCTAGGGCCAGGCGTGTGATGTGGGCGGTGCGTTCGCGCGCCCGGTGAGAGTTGAAGCCGCAGAGGCATTCAGTGCCGTGGAAGTGGTGCACGCTCTCGACCGCGTATAGCGCCTCAGCGACCGCCTTTTCGTCTGCGTCGCTCATCTCGGCTCCTCCGCAACATCAGCAGCAGACGCCAGGGCGGATGCGAGTTCGCGGGCATCCTCAGGCGTATTGCGAGGGTCCTCGAAGTAGAGCCGCACCACCCGCTTGCCTCGGGCGGCCATCACTTCCCCGTCCAGCCACTCGGCGCGGTCGTCGTCTTCGCCGCCCGGTTCCGCCTTGGGTAGTAGGTGGTAGTGCTCAGACAGAGCAGCGATGACGTGGGCAGTGGTAGTGCTCAGACAGAGCAGCGATGACGTGGGCACCATGCTCGGCGTCGTTGATGTAGTAGTCGGGGCCGCAGGTGCAGCACACGCCACCTGCCCACTCGTACGACTGGTGTGCCGCCGCGATCTCGGCGGGTGTGGGTGTCATGGGGTATCTCCCAACTCGTCAGAGGAATAGATGAGGGGTGCGGTGCGGCAGGGCCATTCCTGGTAGCAGCCCGAGCACAGCGTCAGGTGTTCGGGATCGGTACAGTCGTCGCGTTCGGGGCAGCCGTCGAGCCGATGCAGTTCCCGGAGTGGTGCGAGGGCTTCACGGGCACCACGCAGGGCGTACCTTCCCGGGCCGACGAAGTGCGAGACGCCATGCGGTTCACACGCCCTCTGTGCTGCGTCTACGGCGGGATCGGTCATGACTCCCCCCGCAGCTTTGCAACTACCCATCGGGCGACATGGCCGACATCTTCGGGATGGACGGTGCCGTGAGGTGTGTCCCCGTAGGGCAGCCACAGCGACACCGCGTTCTGGTCCAACACCTCGATGATGGCGTCGCGTACTTGCTCGGCTGTGAACTGTTCGGCCTTCTCCACCACATCGTCTGCGGTGGCCTCAGATTCGAGACGGTCAGCGGATAAGCGATTGACGTCAGCATTGAGGGCGGCACGGTCGTTGCATACCTGGTCGAAGATGAGCCGCTTCCTTCTCAGCGCCACTTCGAGTTCGGCGATGCGTGCCTGCGCCTGCTCCAGGTCTTCGGCCGGCACCAACGTCTGCCCGTTCGACCAATCAACAGGTCCGGGTGGGAAGAAACCCGGTACAGCGGACACACCAAGGATGCGAGTCATGACACACCGCCGCCGTTCAGGCCCAGCCGATCTCGCAGTTCGTCACAGAGAGGACTGCCGTTCAGGTTGTATGTCTGCTCCGTGAGGGCGATGGTGAGTGTGCGAATCTCGTAGGCGATGGCGAACCATGCGGACTGCTCAGCCGTCATGGCCGCGTAGTTATCGGTGAAAGGGTTTCCCGGCAGGTTGCGGGATACGGGGTTGTCCTCGCTCATCAGTAGAGTGCTCCGATCTTGTCGATGTCTCCGTGGCGGTCGAGGATCACCACACGCCACGGGCAGACGAGCATCTGCCGTTCTTGCCCACGCGGGACCACGTCGTAGTTGATGCCACCAACCTTCAACCGCGCCGCGTACTGGGTGTCGATGGCGTTGAGAGCCCCCGACCTACGCCGATAGCCTTCCCCCTGAGCGAGGATCTGACCGTTGCGGGACTTACACCGCCAACGCCACTCGGGATGTCTGGCGACCACGCTCTTGGCATCGAGGTCGACCTGCAAGATCTCGTCCTCGTACACCTCGATGGTGCCGCGATACTCAGACACCTTCTCCGGGATGTTCTCGTAGACGATCACTGGACCTCCACCACCCCACCCACCAGAGCGGCCTGACGCTTGGCAGCGCGCACCGCATTCGACTTCGTGTCATACGTTTTCGGGGAGATGGCGCCGGCGCTGCCGTTGCGGGCGATCTGCGCCCACTGGTAACCCTTCCGGGTTCTCGTCACCACCACACGCACAGCAGTTCTCGCCGACGCCAAGGGCTGCACGACGTAGCCGCCATTGCCACCCGAGCCTCCGCCGACAGCCTGCACCTTGACCACCTCAACCGCCTTGAACGCCTCGCCGTCGAAAGCCTTCTTGTTGTTGCTCATTCGTTGTCTCCTTTGGTTCTCCCCACGCAGGGGATGTGTCGTGTCTTCTCTGCACCTGTTGCGGGGGAACGGAGTACGCAAAGCTCCCCCGGCCTGGCCGCGCACTCAGGGCACGGCCTCTCGATCGCCCCCCACAGGAGGTAGGACTCCGGAACCTCAGCCCACCGCATCGCACACCTCGACCCCGCCGGCATCATCGAGCAACGCCCACCGGCCCGACAGCAGGACAGCCACATCGCTGGACGGCTGCCGGAACTTCGACACCAACCAGCCCTTCGCGTACGCCTGCGCCGGATTGCGGCCGATGAAGTCATGGCAGCCGCGGCACACCAGCAGACAATTCGACAGGGCGTTGATCTGTGGGTCTTTCGATCCGCCCATGCCGCGGTTAGCTCGGTGGTGATAGTCCTGCCCTGTGCCGGTACACCAGTCGGTTTGGACTTCGCAGCGACCCATCGCCCGCACCGCAGCAGCAGCCTTCACATCCGCAGAGAAGCCCGTCATGACGCCGTCTTCCTCTGCTGCCACGCCACCGACGTCAACGCTGCCGGACAACGCCGCCCATGCCGCTCATACCGGCGCTTCATCGACGCCGGCAGCATCCCCACCCGACGCGATGCCTCCTCCGCCCCAACACCCATCGACAGCAGATACTCGAAGTCGGAGAACAGGTCTTCGGCAGTGCGGGGTTTGTCCACCACTTCCGGCTCATAGGTGGGGTCATCGATACGGTCCTCATCCCACGCCAACGGAGGCAACCAACCTTTCGCCTTCGCCCGATGCCGCGCCTTCCGATCAGTTCCGGGAACCATCTGCAACTGCGCGAACAAGGACGTCACATCCCGTGCTCGACGAACCGCAATGTTGCGGGACTGTCCGAGGAACAACTCCGAAGTGCTGCCATTCTCCGGCCAACCCAGACGGCTGATCAGATCCGTCTGCGAATACCCGTTCGCCACCAACGCCTGCAATCGGCGGGTTGTGCCCAGGGCGGGGACGCGGTCCTGTCGCACAAACTCGACACCGGTACGCGGAACAGGGATTTGGAGGATGCGGTCGGCGGTAGCTTGGCGGACCTGTTTGCTCGGACCGTATCCGCGTTGCCCGTACAGCAGATGCTGGATGGTGCTGTGCGGGACGCCGAACTCCTCTTCGAGCCGTTTGTTCCCCACTCCTGCGTCACGCAGCTTGAGGATGTGCTCGCGTACAGGCTGGGCGTCGACCAGGTCGGGAGTCCAACGTCCGTAGGCGCGTTGCCGGCGGTGGTGTTGGGCGTAGTGCATTTCGCACATGCCGCGCGCTTTGACGGGCTTCCCGCATTGGCAGGTCATGCCGCCCCTGCTTCCACATGGCCTGACGTTCACGCGGAGTCGTACCCCCAACCACACCGTGCGGTTCACGGTTGTCCAACGCCCACTGCAAACACACCTCCGGCGGTCACAGCCGGCGCAGATCCGTTCCGTCGCGTTGCGCACCGCGGTGGGGGGGAAGGAACGCGTCGCGGGTGTGAGGGGGGGGGGGGCGTGGACAACCGTGAACCGCACGGTGTGGTTGGGGGTACGACTCCGCGTGAACGTCAGGCCATGTGGAAGCAGGGGGCGGCATGACCTGCCAATGCGGGAAGCCCGTCAAAGCGCGCGGCATGTGCGAAATGCACTACGCCCAACACCACCGCCGGCAACGCGCCTACGGACGTTGGACTCCCGACCTGGTCGACGCCCAGCCTGTACGCGAGCACATCCTCAAGCTGCGTGACGCAGGAGTGGGGAACAAACGGCTCGAAGAGGAGTTCGGCGTCCCGCACAGCACCATCCAGCATCTGCTGTACGGGCAACGCGGATACGGTCCGAGCAAACAGGTCCGCCAAGCTACCGCCGACCGCATCCTCCAAATCCCTGTTCCGCGTACCGGTGTCGAGTTTGTGCGACAGGACCGCGTCCCCGCCCTGGGCACAACCCGCCGATTGCAGGCGTTGGTGGCGAACGGGTATTCGCAGACGGATCTGATCAGCCGTCTGGGTTGGCCGGAGAATGGCAGCACTTCGGAGTTGTTCCTCGGACAGTCCCGCAACATTGCGGTTCGTCGAGCACGGGATGTGACGTCCTTGTTCGCGCAGTTGCAGATGGTTCCCGGAACTGATCGGAAGGCGCGGCATCGGGCGAAGGCGAAAGGTTGGTTGCCTCCGTTGGCGTGGGATGAGGACCGTATCGATGACCCCACCTATGAGCCGGAAGTGGTGGACAAACCCCGCACTGCCGAAGACCTGTTCTCCGACTTCGAGTATCTGCTGTCGATGGGTGTTGGGGCGGAGGAGGCATCGCGTCGGGTGGGGATGCTGCCGGCGTCGATGAAGCGCCGGTATGAGCGGCATGGGCGGCGTTGTCCGGCAGCGTTGACGTCGGTGGCGTGGCAGCAGAGGAAGACGGCGTCATGACGGGCTTCTCTGCGGATGTGAAGGCTGCTGCTGCGGTGCGGGCGATGGGTCGCTGCGAAGTCCAAACCGACTGGTGTACCGGCACAGGGCAGGACTATCACCACCGAGCTAACCGCGGCATGGGCGGATCGAAAGACCCACAGATCAACGCCCTGTCGAATTGTCTGCTGGTGTGCCGCGGCTGCCATGACTTCATCGGCCGCAATCCGGCGCAGGCGTACGCGAAGGGCTGGTTGGTGTCGAAGTTCCGGCAGCCGTCCAGCGATGTGGCTGTCCTGCTGTCGGGCCGGTGGGCGTTGCTCGATGATGCCGGCGGGGTCGAGGTGTGCGATGCGGTGGGCTGAGGTTCCGGAGTCCTACCTCCTGTGGGGGCGATCGAGAGGCCGTGCCCTGAGTGCGCGGCCAGGCCGGGGGAGCTTTGCGTACTCCGTTCCCCCGCAACAGGTGCAGAGAAGACACGACACATCCCTGCGTGGGGAGAACCAAAGGAGACAACGAATGAGCAACAACAAGAAGGCTTTCGACGGCGAGGCGTTCAAGGCGGTTGAGGTGGTCAAGGTGCAGGCTGTCGGCGGAGGCTCGGGTGGCAATGGCGGCTACGTCGTGCAGCCCTTGGCGTCGGCGAGAACTGCTGTGCGTGTGGTGGTGACGAGAACCCGGAAGGGTTACCAGTGGGCGCAGATCGCCCGCAACGGCAGCGCCGGCGCCATCTCCCCGAAAACGTATGACACGAAGTCGAATGCGGTGCGCGCTGCCAAGCGTCAGGCCGCTCTGGTGGGTGGGGTGGTGGAGGTCCAGTGATCGTCTACGAGAACATCCCGGAGAAGGTGTCTGAGTATCGCGGCACCATCGAGGTGTACGAGGACGAGATCTTGCAGGTCGACCTCGATGCCAAGAGCGTGGTCGCCAGACATCCCGAGTGGCGTTGGCGGTGTAAGTCCCGCAACGGTCAGATCCTCGCTCAGGGGGAAGGCTATCGGCGTAGGTCGGGGGCTCTCAACGCCATCGACACCCAGTACGCGGCGCGGTTGAAGGTTGGTGGCATCAACTACGACGTGGTCCCGCGTGGGCAAGAACGGCAGATGCTCGTCTGCCCGTGGCGTGTGGTGATCCTCGACCGCCACGGAGACATCGACAAGATCGGAGCACTCTACTGATGAGCGAGGACAACCCCGTATCCCGCAACCTGCCGGGAAACCCTTTCACCGATAACTACGCGGCCATGACGGCTGAGCAGTCCGCATGGTTCGCCATCGCCTACGAGATTCGCACACTCACCATCGCCCTCACGGAGCAGACATACAACCTGAACGGCAGTCCTCTCTGTGACGAACTGCGAGATCGGCTGGGCCTGAACGGCGGCGGTGTGTCATGACTCGCATCCTTGGTGTGTCCGCTGTACCGGGTTTCTTCCCACCCGGACCTGTTGATTGGTCGAACGGGCAGACGTTGGTGCCGGCCGAAGACCTGGAGCAGGCGCAGGCACGCATCGCCGAACTCGAAGTGGCGCTGAGAAGGAAGCGGCTCATCTTCGACCAGGTATGCAACGACCGTGCCGCCCTCAATGCTGACGTCAATCGCTTATCCGCTGACCGTCTCGAATCTGAGGCCACCGCAGACGATGTGGTGGAGAAGGCCGAACAGTTCACAGCCGAGCAAGTACGCGACGCCATCATCGAGGTGTTGGACCAGAACGCGGTGTCGCTGTGGCTGCCCTACGGGGACACACCTCACGGCACCGTCCATCCCGAAGATGTCGGCCATGTCGCCCGATGGGTAGTTGCAAAGCTGCGGGGGAGTCATGACCGATCCCGCCGTAGACGCAGCACAGAGGGCGTGTGAACCGCATGGCGTCTCGCACTTCGTCGGCCCGGGAAGGTACGCCCTGCGTGGTGCCCGTGAAGCCCTCGCACCACTCCGGGAACTGCATCGGCTCGACGGCTGCCCCGAACGCGACGACTGTACCGATCCCGAACACCTGACGCTGTGCTCGGGCTGCTACCAGGAATGGCCCTGCCGCACCGCACCCCTCATCTATTCCTCTGACGAGTTGGGAGATACCCCATGACACCCACACCCGCCGAGATCGCGGCGGCACACCAGTCGTACGAGTGGGCAGGTGGCGTGTGCTGCACCTGCGGCCCCGACTACTACATCAACGACGCCGAGCATGGTGCCCACGTCATCGCTGCTCTGTCTGAGCACTACCACTGCCCACGTCATCGCTGCTCTGTCTGAGCACTACCACCTACTACCCAAGGCGGAACCGGGCGGCGAAGACGACGACCGCGCCGAGTGGCTGGACGGGGAAGTGATGGCCGCCCGAGGCAAGCGGGTGGTGCGGCTCTACTTCGAGGACCCTCGCAATACGCCTGAGGATGCCCGCGAACTCGCATCCGCCCTGGCGTCTGCTGCTGATGTTGCGGAGGAGCCGAGATGAGCGACGCAGACGAAAAGGCGGTCGCTGAGGCGCTATACGCGGTCGAGAGCGTGCACCACTTCCACGGCACTGAATGCCTCTGCGGCTTCAACTCTCACCGGGCGCGCGAACGCACCGCCCACATCACACGCCTGGCCCTAGGGGAGCTGTTGGGCCACGACTTCGTCAGAAAGGCGGCATTCGATGTCTGACATCGGTTTCGGTCCTGTTGGTGATCCCCCGATCATCCACGGCGGCAACAGCTATGTGACCCGTGATGGGTATGGGCGTCCGACGTATCTGGTGGACCGGCGACTCCTGGAGAAGGCGGAGGCACGCATCGCCGAACTCGAAGACCAGCTGCGTCCTATGTCGCCACTGAGACAGCAAGCCGACACCTACCTGCGGATACTGCGCCACCCTGAAATCTACCGCCACCTACGCGCGGGAGCGGGGTCGTGGTCCGACCAGATCGACGCGCGTATCACCACTGTCGCTGCTGATCGGGATCACTGGCGGGCGGAAGCAGAGAAAGCCCGCGACCTCCCCGCACCGGACGCCGGCAACCCCGAGCACCTGAGATTCGCGGCGAACATCCTGATCGACCGGGCACTCAAGTTGGGAGTCAAATTCCGTGCTGAAGCGGCTCTCGGCCCGTTCAACGCCGACGAACTCCGCAATGCTGCCCGTCGTCTCGAATCTGAGGCCACCGCAGACGATGTGGTGGAGAGGATCGCCCGCGAGCTGTACCGACGCCTATACCCCGGCCCAATCGGCACCCACGACTCAGCGCGCACCCGAGAAAGTGACGCCGCCGAAATGGATATGGCCTATCGGAAGTGGGATGAAGGCCGCGAAGGGTTTGCGCCGGGGCGGCAGTGTCGCGAGATTGCCGCCCATATCGCTGGGCTTCTGCGGGGTGACCGATGAGCGCCGCAGAGGAAGCAAGGAAGCTGCTCGAAGGCATCACACCCGGGCCGTGGGAAGCAGAACCCTGGGATGGCACCACACGCGAGTCTGTCGGCGTCTTCGCCGGGAGCGTATGGGGTCCGCGAGTTGCAGGGCTGATCACGTCCTCCGCCGACGCCGAGTTCATTGCCGCTACACCCGAGTTGGTGCCCGCTCTGCTCGCCGAACTCGACCAGGCGAAGGCGGACCTCGATGCTGCCGCATACCGGCACGGACAACTACAGTCCCGCATCGCCAACCGAGACGCCACCATCCAACGGGTACGGGAGCTAATCGCCGAGTGGTCGTGGACGGAACACCACCACGACGAACCGGTCTATGAGATATGGAAGCCGCTCGCCCGCATCGTCGGGGGTGAGTCGTGAGCGACATTCCGGAGTGGCGTGCAGGATCGCTCGCCGACAACCTCGCCGTCGCACTGAGGACCCGACTTGCCGAGACCGGAGTCTCGCAGGGCGATCTCGCGCGTCGCGCCGGCGTCAGCGAAAAGCACCTGTCGCAGGTCATCAACGGACGCGCCGGTGCCTCGGTAGCAACCTGGGACCGACTCTTTGTCGCGCTGAATACAGCGAATGACGCTCGCCAAGACACCGTCGGGGTGAGTTGTGACCTGCCGCTGCAACCCCCTCGAAGCCGTCATCGACTGGCTACTACCCCGACTCCGGATACTCCCACCCCTGCTACCCGAAGGCGCGAATCCTGCTGTGGCACAACGGGAAAACCCCACCATCGGGGTAGAATGAGGGGTGGCCAGGGTGCTGTGAACACCCCGGCCACTGACCGAACTGCGAAGGAGTTCAGCCAATGACAGATTACATCTCCACCTACCTGAGTAGACCACGATGGAGGCACAACCGCCTCCAAGCCATGGGCGTCCAGTGGACCTACCGCGCACCAGAGGTGGGTGAACTTGTAATCCGGGATGCAACCCAAACACACCCCGGCACCCTCCGCCGAATCGTCAGCGTCCGCGAAGACACACGTGACGGCCGCACCGTATGGGTAGTTGAGCACACAGCGACCGACGCAGAACCAACCACCGGCACCGACCGGAAGTCAGTCGGATTCTGGAAGGACGTCGGCTGGCCGAGGATTGCCGAGCACTACCCCATCTGCGGCACCTGCCGCGATCTGATGCCCTGCCAGCATGTGGTCATCGACACCATCGCTGAACACAGCGGCAAGACCTTCGAGCGGTATGGCACTCCCGGCGTCTGCCCGTCCTGCCAAGAGCCCGTAACCAGGCGGCAGCGCGTAATCACATTCGAACGCAACCTGTATGGCCTCGGGACGGTGACCTTCCACCTTCGTGAGAAGTGCCGCCACGCCGCCTTCGAGTACGACCGAGAGGTACATCGAGACGACGGCGAGTTCGAGCTGACCTGCCCCGGATCTGCTCGCCGCGGTCTCGATGAGAACGGTCTGCCTGTCACCTATTGCACTGAGCCTGATTGTCGCGGCGCTGACCGGAAGCACCACGGCTACGGGTTTTGGACGGCGGGGTATCTGCCACACCCTGACGGCTACCACCGTTCTCCCGAAGGCGGGGTGTGGCCTGATGTCTGTTCCTTCTCTGGAATCCCTACTAGCCGAGTACATCGCAACCCAGGCACCGGTCTCCGTGGAGCAGGCAATGCCTCAGGCCGAGGACATGGCGAAGCTGATCCGGGCGCACGGCCTAGACCGCACCTCCGGACTGAACGCCGCCGCCGACGTGGTGCACGCCGAAGCCCGCTACCAGTGGGAAATGGACGCCCGCCATGCAGTGTGCGCACAGGTTGTCGCCCAGCGGATGGGTGTGGTTGAACGCACGATCCGGTCGTTCGCTGATGGGGCGGAGGACCAACAGTGAGCCTCGAAGGATCGTTCTGGACCCACAAAAAGACCGGCATCCCCTACGAGGTGGTTGCTGACTCCGACGCCAGCGGCCTCGGCAACCGCGGTATCCGTATGCGCAACTGCCACACCGGCCGCGAACACTGGGCCACTCCCGAAGGGTTGGGTCGCAAGTACCGGCATGACTACACCCCACCACGAGGGGAGGTGCGGTAGGTGCCACGAATTAGAACGATCAAACCCGACTTCTGGGACTCGGCTGACACCGCCGGCGCAGACCTGCGCACCCGCCTGCTGTTCATCGCAATGTGGAACTGGGCCGACGACTACGGCATCGGAGATGCCACTCCGGTTCGGGTCATCGGGTTCGCCTTTCCTAACGATGAAATACCGGTGTCGGATTATCCGCGACTTCTCTCGGACGTTTCGGACCACTTCGGCGTCGTGTACTTCCGGCACGAAGGACGCCCCTTCTACGCCATCCCGTCGTGGTCCAAGCATCAGCGGACCGAGAAAAGAGCTAAGCCACGCGAAGGGCTGGTCGAAGCAGCCGAGCGGGCCGTCGCGAACTCCAAAGGTGCAGGTCAAGGCGTAGATGCGGAATCTCCGAGCGACAGTGACGGAATCTCCGACGAAAGTGTCGGACGTTTCGGCGCCGGAAGTAGGAAAGGGAACGGGGGAAAGGGAACGGGGGAAGAGTGTGTGCCCCTCCCGGACGAACCGCCGATCGACGACTACGTGCCCAGCGAGATCGAAACGAGCACACGCACAACCCCCGCCAAAGGCTCATCGACAGAACTGACCTTCATCCGCACTCACGTCGGCCAAAGATTCCCCGCCAAAGTCGAACAAGCACTCGTCAACGAGATCCGCAAACTCCGCCACTACGACCGCCCCGTCATCGAGGAAGCACTTCGAAGATGGGCCAACCGTGACGGACACCCCGGACTCCTCCCGCACCTCGTCTCCGACGTCCTGAAGAACAACGGCAGAACCGCCGAACCCACCAAGACCGACATCTGGGAAACCAGCGTCATCCAACCCGCCCAAGCCGCAGCCACCGAAGCACAGAGGAAACTCTCATGAACCGAATCGACCTCACACCGCAGAACGTGGCAGACGCCGGCCAAGTACTCAAGCACACCGCGTTTGTCCACCGCCGCACCGCGATCCGCCCGAAGTCCGAGAAGGAAGCCCAGGAGATCGCGATCGTGTGGGCTCGCATGTTCGCCCGCTACAAACTCGACCTACCTGAGCTACTGGAGGCTGTGGAGCGCCGCGCCATCAAACATCAAGACGCCCCGGAGCCGGGTGAGATCGTGCAGTGGGCGCGAGAGGTTCGCCAGGAGTGGTCATCTCGGGCGCAGGCCGATCCGGAACAGCGCGCTCTGCATGAGGCGAAGATCGACCGGAAGATCGCGAACTTCGCGGGCAACTTCGGTATCCAGATCGACGGGCGGCCAGCATGAGCGTCATTGTCGAGTTGCCCTACGCACGTCCACCCCTCACTGAGAATCAGCGCATGCATTGGCGGAAGAAGGCGGCTGTGGTGGCCTCTGTGCGTCAAGCGGTGTACGTCCTAGCCCGGAATGCGCGCGTGCCGCAAAACTGCGCCCACGTGGACGTCAGCCTCCACTACACGCCACGTGATGTTCGCCGCCGCGACGCCGACAACCTTGTCCCCACATTGAAAGCCGCCTGCGACGGATTGGTGGACGCCGGCCTGGTTGCTGATGACACACCGGATCTGATGACCAAGCAGATGCCGACCATCCATCCCGCCGAGAAGGGGAGCGGGGCCGGTTGTGGCTCGAACTACACATCGAGGAGGCGCAGTGACCGACCAGCTTGCTCTCTCCCTCACCCCACCCGCCTGGTGCTTCGTGTGCCAACGCGACTGTCCTCCACCCGTCTCGTGTGGACCCGAATGCCAAGAGGAGGAGTCGTGAGCCGCCCCGTGCAGTCGATGGTGAATGTGGATGCCCGCAACTACCCGGCCCACACTGCGGCGGTGCGGTCCCGGTTGGCCGGCACCAACCACGCAGGCCAAATCGCAGCCGAATGCCCCTGCGGCAGCACCTTCGATGTCGGCTACGAACGCTTCCACACCCCCGCATTCCAAGCCCACCCTACTGCCACCCTGCACGATCAAGGAGACCCATGAGCCGCTACGAGTACCGCGTCGTTCCCGTGACGGCCTGAACGGGTTGCAGCTGTGGGAGCTTCAACGCCGCCTTATCTGCTGGCGTACGGAAGCCGATACCACCGGACTGATGAATGCCCGCTGCCCGCGCGACCCACCCCCCCCCCGCCGCCATCACCCCTTCCCACGCAATCGGACATTCATCAGTGCCGGTGTAGTCCCGGAACACCATCCACTCATTCCAGGTGTATCGGCTTCCGTCACGCCAGATAAGGCGGCGTTGAAGCTCCCACAGCTGCAACCCGTTCAGGCCGTCACGGGGAACGACGCGGTACTCGTAGCGGCTCATGGGGTCTCCTTGATCGTGCAGGGGTGGCAGTAGGGGTGGGCTTGGAATGCGGGGGTGTGGAAGCGTTCGTAGCCGACATCGAAGGTGCTGCCGCAGGGGCATTCGGCTGCGATTTGGCCTGCGTGGTTGGTGCCGGCCAACCGGGACCGCACCGCCGCAGTGTGGGCCGGGTAGTTGCGGGCATCCACATTCACCATCGACTGCACGGGGCGGCTCACGACTCCTCCTCTTGGCATTCGGGTCCACACGAGACGGGTGGAGGACAGTCGCGTTGGCACACGAAGCACCAGGCGGGTGGGGTGAGGGAGAGAGCAAGCTGGTCGGTCACTGCGCCTCCTCGATGTGTAGTTCGAGCCACAACCGGCCCCGCTCCCCCTTCTCGGCGGGATGGATGGTCGGCATCTGCTTGGTCATCAGATCCGGTGTGTCATCAGCAACCAGGCCGGCGTCCACCAATCCGTCGCAGGCGGCTTTCAATGTGGGGACAAGGTTGTCGGCGTCGCGGCGGCGAACATCACGTGGCGTGTAGTGGAGGCTGACGTCCACGTGGGCGCAGTTTTGCGGCACGCGCGCATTCCGGGCTAGGACGTACACCGCTTGACGCACAGAGGCCACCACAGCCGCCTTCTTCCGCCAATGCATGCGCTGATTCTCAGTGAGGGGTGGACGTGCGTAGGGCAACTCGACAATGACGCTCATGCTGGCCGCCCGTCGATCTGGATACCGAAGTTGCCCGCGAAGTTCGCGATCTTCCGGTCGATCTTCGCCTCATGCAGAGCGCGCTGTTCCGGATCGGCCTGCGCCCGAGATGACCACTCCTGGCGAACCTCTCGCGCCCACTGCACGATCTCACCCGGCTCCGGGGCGTCTTGATGTTTGATGGCGCGGCGCTCCACAGCCTCCAGTAGCTCAGGTAGGTCGAGTTTGTAGCGGGCGAACATGCGAGCCCACACGATCGCGATCTCCTGGGCTTCCTTCTCGGACTTCGGGCGGATCGCGGTGCGGCGGTGGACAAACGCGGTGTGCTTGAGTACTTGGCCGGCGTCTGCCACGTTCTGCGGTGTGAGGTCGATTCGGTTCATGAGAGTTTCCTCTGTGCTTCGGTGGCTGCGGCTTGGGCGGGTTGGATGACGCTGGTTTCCCAGATGTCGGTCTTGGTGGGTTCGGCGGTTCTGCCGTTGTTCTTCAGGACGTCGGAGACGAGGTGCGGGAGGAGTCCGGGGTGTCCGTCACGGTTGGCCCATCTTCGAAGTGCTTCCTCGATGACGGGGCGGTCGTAGTGGCGGAGTTTGCGGATCTCGTTGACGAGTGCTTGTTCGACTTTGGCGGGGAATCTTTGGCCGACGTGAGTGCGGATGAAGGTCAGTTCTGTCGATGAGCCTTTGGCGGGGTTGTGCGTGTGCTCGTTTCGATCTCGCTGGGCACGTAGTCGTCGATCGGCGGTTCGTCCGGGAGGGGCACACACTCTTCCCCCGTTCCCTTTCCCCCGTTCCCTTTCCTACTTCCGGCGCCGAAACGTCCGACACTTTCGTCGGAGATTCCGTCACTGTCGCTCGGAGATTCCGCATCTACGCCTTGACCTGCACCTTTGGAGTTCGCGACGGCCCGCTCGGCTGCTTCGACCAGCCCTTCGCGTGGCTTAGCTCTTTTCTCGGTCCGCTGATGCTTGGACCACGACGGGATGGCGTAGAAGGGGCGTCCTTCGTGCCGGAAGTACACGACGCCGAAGTGGTCCGAAACGTCCGAGAGAAGTCGCGGATAATCCGACACCGGTATTTCATCGTTAGGAAAGGCGAACCCGATGACCCGAACCGGAGTGGCATCTCCGATGCCGTAGTCGTCGGCCCAGTTCCACATTGCGATGAACAGCAGGCGGGTGCGCAGGTCTGCGCCGGCGGTGTCAGCCGAGTCCCAGAAGTCGGGTTTGATCGTTCTAATTCGTGGCACCTACCGCACCTCCCCTCGTGGTGGGGTGTAGTCATGCCGGTACTTGCGACCCAACCCTTCGGGAGTGGCCCAGTGTTCGCGGCCGGTGTGGCAGTTGCGCATACGGATACCGCGGTTGCCGAGGCCGCTGGCGTCGGAGTCAGCAACCACCTCGTAGGGGATGCCGGTCTTTTTGTGGGTCCAGAACGATCCTTCGAGGCTCACTGTTGGTCCTCCGCCCCATCAGCGAACGACCGGATCGTGCGTTCAACCACACCCATCCGCTGGGCGACAACCTGTGCGCACACTGCATGGCGGGCGTCCATTTCCCACTGGTAGCGGGCTTCGGCGTGCACCACGTCGGCGGCGGCGTTCAGTCCGGAGGTGCGGTCTAGGCCGTGCGCCCGGATCAGCTTCGCCATGTCCTCGGCCTGAGGCATTGCCTGCTCCACGGAGACCGGTGCCTGGGTTGCGATGTACTCGGCTAGTAGGGATTCCAGAGAAGGAACAGACATCAGGCCACACCCCCGCCTTCGGGAGAACGGTGGTAGCCGTCAGGGTGTGGCAGATACCCCGCCGTCCAAAACCCGTAGCCGTGGTGCTTCCGGTCAGCGCCGCGACAATCAGGCTCAGTGCAATAGGTGACAGGCAGACCGTTCTCATCGAGACCGCGGCGAGCAGATCCGGGGCAGGTCAGCTCGAACTCGCCGTCGTCTCGATGTACCTCTCGGTCGTACTCGAAGGCGGCGTGGCGGCACTTCTCACGAAGGTGGAAGGTCACCGTCCCGAGGCCATACAGGTTGCGTTCGAATGTGATTACGCGCTGCCGCCTGGTTACGGGCTCTTGGCAGGACGGGCAGACGCCGGGAGTGCCATACCGCTCGAAGGTCTTGCCGCTGTGTTCAGCGATGGTGTCGATGACCACATGCTGGCAGGGCATCAGATCGCGGCAGGTGCCGCAGATGGGGTAGTGCTCGGCAATCCTCGGCCAGCCGACGTCCTTCCAGAATCCGACTGACTTCCGGTCGGTGCCGGTGGTTGGTTCTGCGTCGGTCGCTGTGTGCTCAACTACCCATACGGTGCGGCCGTCACGTGTGTCTTCGCGGACGCTGACGATTCGGCGGAGGGTGCCGGGGTGTGTTTGGGTTGCATCCCGGATTACAAGTTCACCCACCTCTGGTGCGCGGTAGGTCCACTGGACGCCCATGGCTTGGAGGCGGTTGTGCCTCCATCGTGGTCTACTCAGGTAGGTGGAGATGTAATCTGTCATTGGCTGAACTCCTTCGCAGTTCGGTCAGTGGCCGGGGTGTTCACAGCACCCTGGCCACCCCTCATTCTACCCCCGATGGTGGGGTTTTCCCGTTGTGCCACAGCAGGATTCGCGCCTTCGGGTAGCAGGGGTGGGAGTATCCGGAGTCGGGGTAGTAGCCAGTCGATGACGGCTTCGAGGGGGTTGCAGCGGCAGGTCACAACTCACCCCCGACGGTGTCTTGGCGAGCGTCATTCGCTGTATTCAGCGCGACAAAGAGTCGGTCCCAGGTTGCTACCGAGGCACCGGCGCGTCCGTTGATGACCTGCGACAGGTGCTTTTCGCTGACGCCGGCGCGACGCGCGAGATCGCCCTGCGAGACTCCGGTCTCGGCAAGTCGGGTCCTCAGTGCGACGGCGAGGTTGTCGGCGAGCGATCCTGCACGCCACTCCGGAATGTCGCTCACGACTCACCCCCGACGATGCGGGCGAGCGGCTTCCATATCTCATAGACCGGTTCGTCGTGGTGGTGTTCCGTCCACGACCACTCGGCGATTAGCTCCCGTACCCGTTGGATGGTGGCGTCTCGGTTGGCGATGCGGGACTGTAGTTGTCCGTGCCGGTATGCGGCAGCATCGAGGTCCGCCTTCGCCTGGTCGAGTTCGGCGAGCAGAGCGGGCACCAACTCGGGTGTAGCGGCAATGAACTCGGCGTCGGCGGAGGACGTGATCAGCCCTGCAACTCGCGGACCCCATACGCTCCCGGCGAAGACGCCGACAGACTCGCGTGTGGTGCCATCCCAGGGTTCTGCTTCCCACGGCCCGGGTGTGATGCCTTCGAGCAGCTTCCTTGCTTCCTCTGCGGCGCTCATCGGTCACCCCGCAGAAGCCCAGCGATATGGGCGGCAATCTCGCGACACTGCCGCCCCGGCGCAAACCCTTCGCGGCCTTCATCCCACTTCCGATAGGCCATATCCATTTCGGCGGCGTCACTTTCTCGGGTGCGCGCTGAGTCGTGGGTGCCGATTGGGCCGGGGTATAGGCGTCGGTACAGCTCGCGGGCGATCCTCTCCACCACATCGTCTGCGGTGGCCTCAGATTCGAGACGACGGGCAGCATTGCGGAGTTCGTCGGCGTTGAACGGGCCGAGAGCCGCTTCAGCACGGAATTTGACTCCCAACTTGAGTGCCCGGTCGATCAGGATGTTCGCCGCGAATCTCAGGTGCTCGGGGTTGCCGGCGTCCGGTGCGGGGAGGTCGCGGGCTTTCTCTGCTTCCGCCCGCCAGTGATCCCGATCAGCAGCGACAGTGGTGATACGCGCGTCGATCTGGTCGGACCACGACCCCGCTCCCGCGCGTAGGTGGCGGTAGATTTCAGGGTGGCGCAGTATCCGCAGGTAGGTGTCGGCTTGCTGTCTCAGTGGCGACATAGGACGCAGCTGGTCTTCGAGTTCGGCGATGCGTGCCTCCGCCTTCTCCAGGAGTCGCCGGTCCACCAGATACGTCGGACGCCCATACCCATCACGGGTCACATAGCTGTTGCCGCCGTGGATGATCGGGGGATCACCAACAGGACCGAAACCGATGTCAGACATCGAATGCCGCCTTTCTGACGAAGTCGTGGCCCAACAGCTCCCCTAGGGCCAGGCGTGTGATGTGGGCGGTGCGTTCGCGCGCCCGGTGAGAGTTGAAGCCGCAGAGGCATTCAGTGCCGTGGAAGTGGTGCACGCTCTCGACCGCGTATAGCGCCTCAGCGACCGCCTTTTCGTCTGCGTCGCTCATCTCGGCTCCTCCGCAACATCAGCAGCAGACGCCAGGGCGGATGCGAGTTCGCGGGCATCCTCAGGCGTATTGCGAGGGTCCTCGAAGTAGAGCCGCACCACCCGCTTGCCTCGGGCGGCCATCACTTCCCCGTCCAGCCACTCGGCGCGGTCGTCGTCTTCGCCGCCCGGTTCCGCCTTGGGTAGTAGGTGGTAGTGCTCAGACAGAGCAGCGATGACGTGGGCAGTGGTAGTGCTCAGACAGAGCAGCGATGACGTGGGCACCATGCTCGGCGTCGTTGATGTAGTAGTCGGGGCCGCAGGTGCAGCACACGCCACCTGCCCACTCGTACGACTGGTGTGCCGCCGCGATCTCGGCGGGTGTGGGTGTCATGGGGTATCTCCCAACTCGTCAGAGGAATAGATGAGGGGTGCGGTGCGGCAGGGCCATTCCTGGTAGCAGCCCGAGCACAGCGTCAGGTGTTCGGGATCGGTACAGTCGTCGCGTTCGGGGCAGCCGTCGAGCCGATGCAGTTCCCGGAGTGGTGCGAGGGCTTCACGGGCACCACGCAGGGCGTACCTTCCCGGGCCGACGAAGTGCGAGACGCCATGCGGTTCACACGCCCTCTGTGCTGCGTCTACGGCGGGATCGGTCATGACTCCCCCCGCAGCTTTGCAACTACCCATCGGGCGACATGGCCGACATCTTCGGGATGGACGGTGCCGTGAGGTGTGTCCCCGTAGGGCAGCCACAGCGACACCGCGTTCTGGTCCAACACCTCGATGATGGCGTCGCGTACTTGCTCGGCTGTGAACTGTTCGGCCTTCTCCACCACATCGTCTGCGGTGGCCTCAGATTCGAGACGGTCAGCGGATAAGCGATTGACGTCAGCATTGAGGGCGGCACGGTCGTTGCATACCTGGTCGAAGATGAGCCGCTTCCTTCTCAGCGCCACTTCGAGTTCGGCGATGCGTGCCTGCGCCTGCTCCAGGTCTTCGGCCGGCACCAACGTCTGCCCGTTCGACCCACACCCCCCCCCACCACAGCGCCCCCGCCCCCCAGCCACTCGCGTCTCCGGAGACTGCGCAGTGGCTGCCCGGCGGCGGTGTGTCATGACTCGCATCCTTGGTGTGCCGCTGTACCGGGTTTCTTCCCACCCGGACCTGTTGATTGGTCGAACGGGCAGACGTTGGTGCGGCCGAAGACCTGGAGCAGGCGCAGGCACGCATCGCCGAACTCGAAGTGGCGCTGAGAAGGAAGCGGCTCATCTTCGACCAGGTATGCAACGACCGTGCCGCCCTCAATGCTGACGTCAATCGCTTATCCGCTGACCGTCTCGAATCTGAGGCCACCGCAGACGATGTGGTGGAGAAGGCCGAACAGTTCACAGCCGAGCAAGTACGCGACGCCATCATCGAGGTGTTGGACCAGAACGCGGTGTCGCTGTGGCTGCCCTACGGGACACACCTCACGGCACCGTCCATCCCGAAGATGTCGGCCATGTCGCCCGATGGGTAGTTGCAAAGCTGCGGGGGGAGTCATGACCGATCCCGCCGTAGACGCAGCACAGAGGGCGTGTGAACCGCATGGCGTCTCGCACTTCGTCGGCCCGGGAAGGTACGCCCTGCGTGGTGCCCGTGAAGCCCTCGCACCACTCCGGGAACTGCATCGGCTCGACGGCTGCCCCGAACGCGACGACTGTACCGATCCCGAACACCTGACGCTGTGCTCGGGCTGCTACCAGGAATGGCCCTGCCGCACCGCACCCCTCATCTATTCCTCTGACGAGTTGGGAGATACCCCATGACACCCACACCCGCCGAGATCGCGGCGGCACACCAGTCGTACGAGTGGGCAGGTGGCGTGTGCTGCACCTGCGGCCCCGACTACTACATCAACGACGCCGAGCATGGTGCCCACGTCATCGCTGCTCTGTCTGAGCACTACCACTGCCCACGTCATCGCTGCTCTGTCTGAGCACTACCACCTACTACCCAAGGCGGAACCGGCGGCGAAGACGACGACCGCGCCGAGTGGCTGGACGGGGAAGTGATGGCCGCCCGAGGCAAGCGGGTGGTGCGGCTCTACTTCGAGGACCCTCGCAATACGCCTGAGGATGCCCGCGAACTCGCATCCGCCCTGGCGTCTGCTGCTGATGTTGCGGAGGAGCCGAGATGAGCGACGCAGACGAAAAGGCGGTCGCTGAGGCGCTATACGCGGTCGAGAGCGTGCACCACTTCCACGGCACTGAATGCCTCTGCGGCTTCAACTCTCACCGGGCGCGCGAACGCACCGCCCACATCACACGCCTGGCCCTAGGGAGCTGTTGGGCCACGACTTCGTCAGAAAGGCGGCATTCGATGTCTGACATCGGTTTCGGTCCTGTTGGTGATCCCCGATCATCCACGGCGGCAACAGCTATGTGACCCGTGATGGGTATGGGCGTCCGACGTATCTGGTGGACCGGCGACTCCTGGAGAAGGCGGAGGCACGCATCGCCGAACTCGAAGACCAGCTGCGTCCTATGTCGCCACTGAGACAGCAAGCCGACACCTACCTGCGGATACTGCGCCACCCTGAAATCTACCGCCACCTACGCGCGGGAGCGGGGTCGTGGTCCGACCAGATCGACGCGCGTATCACCACTGTCGCTGCTGATCGGGATCACTGGCGGGCGGAAGCAGAGAAAGCCCGCGACCTCCCCGCACCGGACGCCGGCAACCCCGAGCACCTGAGATTCGCGGCGAACATCCTGATCGACCGGGCACTCAAGTTGGGAGTCAAATTCCGTGCTGAAGCGGCTCTCGGCCCGTTCAACGCCGACGAACTCCGCAATGCTGCCCGTCGTCTCGAATCTGAGGCCACCGCAGACGATGTGGTGGAGAGGATCGCCCGCGAGCTGTACCGACGCCTATACCCCGGCCCAATCGGCACCCACGACTCAGCGCGCACCCGAGAAAGTGACGCCGCCGAAATGGATATGGCCTATCGGAAGTGGGATGAAGGCCGCGAAGGGTTTGCGCCGGGGCGGCAGTGTCGCGAGATTGCCGCCCATATCGCTGGGCTTCTGCGGGGTGACCGATGAGCGCCGCAGAGGAAGCAAGGAAGCTGCTCGAAGGCATCACACCCGGGCCGTGGGAAGCAGAACCCTGGGATGGCACCACACGCGAGTCTGTCGGCGTCTTCGCCGGGAGCGTATGGGGTCCGCGAGTTGCAGGGCTGATCACGTCCTCCGCCGACGCCGAGTTCATTGCCGCTACACCCGAGTTGGTGCCCGCTCTGCTCGCCGAACTCGACCAGGCGAAGGCGGACCTCGATGCTGCCGCATACCGGCACGGACAACTACAGTCCCGCATCGCCAACCGAGACGCCACCATCCAACGGGTACGGGAGCTAATCGCCGAGTGGTCGTGGACGGAACACCACCACGACGAACCGGTCTATGAGATATGGAAGCCGCTCGCCCGCATCGTCGGGGGTGAGTCGTGAGCGACATTCCGGAGTGGCGTGCAGGATCGCTCGCCGACAACCTCGCCGTCGCACTGAGGACCCGACTTGCCGAGACCGGAGTCTCGCAGGGCGATCTCGCGCGTCGCGCCGGCGTCAGCGAAAAGCACCTGTCGCAGGTCATCAACGGACGCGCCGGTGCCTCGGTAGCAACCTGGGACCGACTCTTTGTCGCGCTGAATACAGCGAATGACGCTCGCCAAGACACCGTCGGGGGTGAGTTGTGACCTGCCGCTGCAACCCCCTCGAAGCCGTCATCGACTGGCTACTACCCCGACTCCGGATACTCCCACCCCTGCTACCCGAAGGCGCGAATCCTGCTGTGGCACAACGGGAAAACCCCACCATCGGGGTAGAATGAGGGGTGGCCAGGGTGCTGTGAACACCCCGGCCACTGACCGAACTGCGAAGGAGTTCAGCCAATGACAGATTACATCTCCACCTACCTGAGTAGACCACGATGGAGGCACAACCGCCTCCAAGCCATGGGCGTCCAGTGGACCTACCGCGCACCAGAGGTGGGTGAACTTGTAATCCGGGATGCAACCCAAACACACCCCGGCACCCTCCGCCGAATCGTCAGCGTCCGCGAAGACACACGTGACGGCCGCACCGTATGGGTAGTTGAGCACACAGCGACCGACGCAGAACCAACCACCGGCACCGACCGGAAGTCAGTCGGATTCTGGAAGGACGTCGGCTGGCCGAGGATTGCCGAGCACTACCCCATCTGCGGCACCTGCCGCGATCTGATGCCCTGCCAGCATGTGGTCATCGACACCATCGCTGAACACAGCGGCAAGACCTTCGAGCGGTATGGCACTCCCGGCGTCTGCCCGTCCTGCCAAGAGCCCGTAACCAGGCGGCAGCGCGTAATCACATTCGAACGCAACCTGTATGGCCTCGGGACGGTGACCTTCCACCTTCGTGAGAAGTGCCGCCACGCCGCCTTCGAGTACGACCGAGAGGTACATCGAGACGACGGCGAGTTCGAGCTGACCTGCCCCGGATCTGCTCGCCGCGGTCTCGATGAGAACGGTCTGCCTGTCACCTATTGCACTGAGCCTGATTGTCGCGGCGCTGACCGGAAGCACCACGGCTACGGGTTTTGGACGGCGGGGTATCTGCCACACCCTGACGGCTACCACCGTTCTCCCGAAGGCGGGGGTGTGGCCTGATGTCTGTTCCTTCTCTGGAATCCCTACTAGCCGAGTACATCGCAACCCAGGCACCGGTCTCCGTGGAGCAGGCAATGCCTCAGGCCGAGGACATGGCGAAGCTGATCCGGGCGCACGGCCTAGACCGCACCTCCGGACTGAACGCCGCCGCCGACGTGGTGCACGCCGAAGCCCGCTACCAGTGGGAAATGGACGCCCGCCATGCAGTGTGCGCACAGGTTGTCGCCCAGCGGATGGGTGTGGTTGAACGCACGATCCGGTCGTTCGCTGATGGGGCGGAGGACCAACAGTGAGCCTCGAAGGATCGTTCTGGACCCACAAAAAGACCGGCATCCCCTACGAGGTGGTTGCTGACTCCGACGCCAGCGGCCTCGGCAACCGCGGTATCCGTATGCGCAACTGCCACACCGGCCGCGAACACTGGGCCACTCCCGAAGGGTTGGGTCGCAAGTACCGGCATGACTACACCCCACCACGAGGGGAGGTGCGGTAGGTGCCACGAATTAGAACGATCAAACCCGACTTCTGGGACTCGGCTGACACCGCCGGCGCAGACCTGCGCACCCGCCTGCTGTTCATCGCAATGTGGAACTGGGCCGACGACTACGGCATCGGAGATGCCACTCCGGTTCGGGTCATCGGGTTCGCCTTTCCTAACGATGAAATACCGGTGTCGGATTATCCGCGACTTCTCTCGGACGTTTCGGACCACTTCGGCGTCGTGTACTTCCGGCACGAAGGACGCCCCTTCTACGCCATCCCGTCGTGGTCCAAGCATCAGCGGACCGAGAAAAGAGCTAAGCCACGCGAAGGGCTGGTCGAAGCAGCCGAGCGGGCCGTCGCGAACTCCAAAGGTGCAGGTCAAGGCGTAGATGCGGAATCTCCGAGCGACAGTGACGGAATCTCCGACGAAAGTGTCGGACGTTTCGGCGCCGGAAGTAGGAAAGGGAACGGGGAAAGGGAACGGGGGAAGAGTGTGTGCCCCTCCCGGACGAACCGCCGATCGACGACTACGTGCCCAGCGAGATCGAAACGAGCACACGCACAACCCCCGCCAAAGGCTCATCGACAGAACTGACCTTCATCCGCACTCACGTCGGCCAAAGATTCCCCGCCAAAGTCGAACAAGCACTCGTCAACGAGATCCGCAAACTCCGCCACTACGACCGCCCCGTCATCGAGGAAGCACTTCGAAGATGGGCCAACCGTG